>DATJKO010000326.1:0-8593 GCA_035491355.1 Pyrinomonadaceae bacterium | reverse complement strand
AAACCTTAAACCTCTATTCATACGTCAACAACAATCCCCTTAAATATACTGATCCGACTGGACATCAGGATGAGCTACCGAAAAAGAGAGGTAAGAGGGGCATGGGCTTGGAACCTGACCCAGATACCGATTGTGATGGTTGTGTGCAGGTGTTTGATATTGATTGGGCCAAGAACAAACCACTGCTACCGCCCCACCCACAACCGCACCCCACGCCAACACCGGTGCCTCCAGGTCCGACAGAGGAAGAACAGCAACGCGCGTGGCGTCAGTTGAATGAGGACGTCTTTTGGGGGATGTTCAATTTCTTAAAGCGTCCGGAAACTCCATTCATGCTGGCATTACCCGCAACCATTCCCTACACAGGTGATCCATTTGCCGATCCAGAGCCACTAACGGTGACGATCCTCGAAGAAACGGAAGTTATCGCTACGACAAGCTCTGCGACCGCACCTAAAGTAGCTACAGCCGCCGAATTATTGATGCCCGGAGGAAACTTAATAGGAACGGCCGGCAGTAGTTCAAGATATAGAGTTCTTCAGGGGGGACTCACCGAAGCTCGGGCACTTTTTGACCAATTAACACAAGGCGGTCAAGTCGTATCGAAATCAAAATACCCAGGCACCTTCGTTAACTTACCAAATGGCGATACCGTGGGACTTCGAACCGTGATGAGCAGAAGTCCCCAGACGGCTGCTACAATTGATGTTACTATTAAGGGTCTACCCATAAAAAAGATCAAGTTCAACCCTTAAGAATGACGAACGATTTACAGGAAATTGCCAAAGACTTCTTGACTGAAGCTCAAGAGGATTATGTTGGCCTTTGGTCGCTTGTCTGGGATATCAAGAACGACTTCCCGGAACTGGATCGAAATGAAACCAGGGCTTCTGTTCTCAACATTATTCGCGAACTACTTCACGAGAACCTGATCAAAGCCGGAATTCCAAAGATCTCCGGCGACTTTGAAGAATGGACCGGAAGTGTTGAGGAAATTGTCAGTCGTATACGGAATGAATGGGAGGAGCTTGGTACAGATCCCACTATTGGAGACATTGTTTGGTTTGTGAGCACTGAATAGGCGAACCACCTACTATAAAGCCACTTTAAATAGGCGCGCTGCCAGATCGTCAGGAACTATTGCTTCTTGCGGCGCCTCTTTAGCCATTAACCGTTTCGAGAACCGCACCAAAGCCAATGATGTAGCGGTACCACCCTTTAACTAAGAAGGAACATTAGGTAACTTGCCCTTCGTGGGATGAGTTTAGTTCTAACCGCGACGTTCCGCCGCGTTGACAGACCGGGTTTGGCCGCTATAATGGCCGTTTTGTGCGCATAGCGCCGAAAAGGACTATCGGCGGCAGTGCGGGGTGGGCATGCGGATTGACTTGGAGAAGCTGGAGGGCGGCAGGGGCGTTTTCGCTCATGTTTACCGGCCTGAGGAGCTTGCGACACCGGAACAGCTTAATCCCATCGATGAACGCGTCAGTTTACGCGAACCCGTGACCATCAACGGGACGGTCAGACGAGCGGGACCCGACGTTTTTGTTGACGGCCACATCGAAACGCGAGTCCAAGTCGAGTGCGATCGCTGTCTGAAACCCATCGAACTGCCGGTCAGCGCTGACTTTGCGCTCGAGTACATCACGGGAGCGGAGTACGAATCCAGCTCCGTGGCGGCGCTCAGCGAAGACGAATTGTCGGTCTCGGTGTTCGACGGCGAGTCGATCGACGTCGACGAGATCGTGAAAGAGCAGATTCTACTGGCAGTTCCCGCACGAACGTTGTGCCGGGAGGATTGCAAGGGAATCTGTCCGGAGTGCGGCATCGACCTGAATACCGGCCAGTGTAATTGTGCGGCCGACGAGGTCGATCCGCGTTGGGCTGCGCTCAAGAATTTGACGAGCGACAAGCAGTAGCACGGATTATTTAACGTTACGGAGTAATTATGCCAAATCCAAAGCGACGACATTCCAAAGCTCGTCGAAACAAGCGCCGCGCGCACGATGCGTTGCGCGTACCCCAAACCACGCTTTGCCCGAATTGCCGTGAGCCCCGCATGCCCCACCGTGTATGCCCCAAGTGCGGCCATTACAAAGGCCGTGAAATAGTGCAGGTGGAACAATCCTAAGCTAGATCAGTGCGAAGTCAGTCGAAGAATGAAGCCCCGTTGACGGGCAAGGTCGTTCTCGACGCAATGGGCAGCGACCATGCGCCGCACGCTGAGATCGACGGCGCCCTCGCTGCAACGCGTGACTTCGGTGTGGGTGTGATCCTTGTGGGCCAACCGCACAAGGTCGAGCCCGAACTGCGACGTTGCGGTTGGCGCGGCGACGGCGATCACGGCATCGAACTGGTTGAAGCCGCAGAAGTGATTGCGATGGACGAAGCCGTTGCAAACGCCGTCCGGCGCAAGAAAAAGAGTTCTTTGAGAATCGGATCGAAGCTGGTGAGCGAAGGCCGTGGCGATGGTTTTGTCTCCGCGGGAAACACCGGTGCCGCGATGGCCACCGCGAAGATGGTGATCGGGACCATGCCCGGCGTGGATCGTCCGGCACTCGCCGCAATGATCCCGACGAAAGCGGCGAAACCGACTTTGTTACTCGACGTCGGTGCTAATTCGGAGTGCAAGCCACACCACCTGGCGCAGTTTGCCGTAATGGGCGACGCCTATTCACGTTCGGTGCTCGGCACTGTCAAACCGTCAGTCGGTTTGATGAGCATCGGCGAAGAAGAAGCGAAGGGAAACGATCTGACGAAAGAGGCATTTCCGTTGTTGCGCCAATTGAGCAACATCAATTTCGTCGGCAATGTTGAAGGACGCGACGTTTTTTCCGGCATGGTGGACGTGATTGTCACCGACGGATTTACCGGCAACGTGATGCTGAAACTGTCGGAAGGTTTGACGGAAGCGATGCTGTCGATGCTGAAGCGAGAGCTGATGTCGACGGCAGTGACAAAAGCGGGCGCGATGCTCGCGAAACCGGCTTTTCGCAGCATCAAGCGACGTCTGGATTACACGGAATACGGCGGAGCGCCGTTGTTGGGCGTCAACCGGATCGTTCTGATCGGTCACGGACGTTCAAACGCGAAAGCTATTCGCAATGCGATTCGCAGCGTCAAGGAGTTTTCCGAGAATCGAACGAGCGAGCGAATTGAAAAAGGAATTATGGAAACACGCGAGTTGGGAGAATACGCTGTTTCCCGTGGATAGAGATGTTTTTGTGCTTAGAGCTTGGTTCTTTGTACTTTGTTCGCATGCAGACCGGTTCGCATATTAAGTGAACTATAGGCCCGCGAACAGAGTACAAAGCACTAAGCACAAAGTTCTAAGCTCTAATGCCGTTTGGCTTTTATTTTGTTCCTCGATACTATTACAACCTTTATATTCTGAGGCAATTAATGGTAAACCAACGCGCTGGAATTCTGGGTACCGGACACTCGTACCCTGAAGGCATTCTGACCAATGCCGATCTCGCCAAGATGGTTGAGACCTCGGACGAGTGGATCACTACGCGAACCGGCATCAAGCAACGCCGGAAAGCCGCGCCGCACGAATACACGTCGATGTTTGCCGTTCGTGCCGTCCGCCAGGCCATCGAAAGATCAAAGCTCGATCCGACGGACATCGATCTTCTCATCTGCGCCACCGTATCCCCGGACCAAATACTTCCATCCACAGGTTGCATCATCCAGGCCGAAATCGGCGCCCATAGCGCTGCGGCAATGGACGTAGTCGCAGCGTGTTCAGGGTTCTTGTATGGAGTTTCGCTCGCCGATTCGATGATCAGAACGGGCCAGGTTAGATACGCGGTTGTCGTTGGCGCTGAAGTGTTGACGCAGTACGTTGATTACACCGACCGCCAGACGTGCGTGTTGTTCGGCGATGGAGCAGGTGCGGCCGTATTGGGACCAGTCGATGCAAGTCGCGGCATTCTGGCGTCGAAAATAAAGTCAGACGGACGTTACGAAGAGCAGCTCTATTCACCCGGCGGAGGCACGCGGCGAAAGCCGACGGCGGAGACGCTTGCTTCTGGCGATCATTACTTCAAGATGAAGGGCAACGAGCTGTTCAAAGTCGCGGTCCGTTCGATGGCCGAGATTTCGCGTGCGGTCCTCGAACAGACAGGGTTAAAGCCCGAGGACATCGATCTCTTCATTCCGCATCAGGCGAACCAGCGAATCACTGAAGCAGTAGCCGATCGACTGAATGTTGATATGTCGAAGGTCTATTCGAACATCGCGGTGCACGGCAACACTTCCGCGGCGTCGATCCCGATCGCGCTCGATGAGTGCGTACAGGCCGGACGCGTGAAGGAAGGCGATGTAATCTTGATGTCTTCGTTTGGCGGCGGTGTAACGTGGGGCTCCGTTTTGATGCGATGGTGAGTTATTTGCCATTTTTCGTCTGTCATTTCTCGTTTGTCATTTAAGAAGGGCCGCGTTGCTGGTTGAGTAGTTTTCAATGGAAACTGACAAATGACAAATGACAAGCAGACAATGATTGCTTACGTGTTTCCCGGCCAGGGTTCACAAAGCCCGGGAATGGGCAAAGATTTAGCTGAGAAGTTTCCCGCGGCGCGTCAGGTGTTTGAAGAGGCCGACGATGCGTTGGGATTCGCGATCTCGCGATTGTGTTTTGACGGCCCGGCGGAGGATCTCCAGCTAACCGAAAATACACAGCCTGCTATTCTCGCGGTTTCAGTCGCTGCGTTTCGCACGCTTGAAAGCGCGGGCGCACCCGCTCCGGCATTTGTCGCCGGACACAGTTTGGGTGAATACTCTGCGCTTGTTGCTGCCAATGTTTTGGAATTGTCAGACGCGCTGCGGACGGTGCGGGCTCGCGGGCGGTACATGCAGGAAGCCGTGCCGGTTGGTGTTGGCGCAATGGCGGCAGTCATTGGCGGGGAACTAAGCGAGATCGAGAGAGTTTGCACGGAAGCCGCCGGCACCGAGGTTTGTTCAGTGGCGAACATCAATTCGCCGGGCCAGGTGGTAATTGCCGGCAACACCACGGCCGTGGATCGCGCGATTGAGTTACTGAAAGACGTCGCGCGACGAGTTATTAGGTTGAATGTCAGCGCGCCTTTTCATTGCGCGTTGATGAAACCTGCACAGGACAGGTTGGCGTCTGACCTCGAGCGGCTTACATTCGACGAACCGAGATTTCCAGTCGTGACCAATGTCGATGCCGGCGTAGCGACCGCGCCCGCCGAATTACGCGACGCGCTGTTTCGCCAGGTATCGGCGCCGGTACGCTGGGTGGAGTCGATGCAGTTGCTGATCGAGAATGGCGTCGACAACGTAGTCGAAGTTGGACCAGGAAAAGTTTTGTCAGGGCTCATGCGGCAAGTGAGTCGCGACATTAAATGTCTTAACGTGGAAGACGCAGTAAGTCTGGAAGCGACCAGTGCCGCACTTGCTGCCCGAGATGTATTAGTCTAATAAACTCACAGAGGAGCAAACACGATGCCCGATCAAGAGATCGAGAATAAGGTAAAGCAGATTATCGTCGATGAGCTTGGTGTCGATGAGAACGAGGTCACGCCGAATGCGCGTTTTATCGACGACCTCGGCGCCGACTCGCTGGATACGGTCGAACTGGTGATGCGTTTTGAAGAAGAGTTTGGGATCGAGATCCCGGACGAAGACGCGGAAAAAATCCAGAGCGTTCGCGACGCCTATAACTATATCGACCAGCACAAGAAATAAATAAATTGCCAATTTTCGATTTCCGATTGCCAATTGTTTTTCAAGTCGGCAATCGGCAATTGGCGATCGGCAATGACCCGAAGGAGTTTAACTTTGACACGTCGTGTCGTAATCACGGGCCTCGGCCTCGTCACTCCTGTTGGCAACACTGTCGAAGACACGTGGACTGCGCTGATGAGTGGGCGCAGCGGCGCTGACTACATCAAGAGATTCGACGCTGAGAAGTTTTCAGTCAAGTTTGCCTGCGAAGTAAAAAACTTCGACCCACTAACATTCATCGCAAAGAAAGAGGCGCGCAAGATGGGCGCCTTTATTCATTACGCGATCGCGGCGTCTATCGAAGCAATGGCCGACAGCGGCCTCCCGCTTACCGAAGCCGGGAAGCTGCCGGATGACATTTCCGAGAACGTCGGTACTTACATCAGCAGCGGCATTGGAGACTTCTGGGCCATCGAGCGCGAACACTCGAAGCTGCTCGACGACGGTCCCGATCGCGTGTCGCCGTTCTTTATCGTTTCGGCGATCGTGAATCTTGCTGCCGGGCAGGTTTCAATTCGCTTCGGCGCCAAGGGACCAAACTCGGCGACCGCAACGGCCTGCGCCGCTGGCGCTCACGCAATCGGCGACAGTTTCAAGATCATTCAGCGCGCCGATGCGGACATCATGATCTGCGGTGGTGCGGAGTCGGCAATCACGCCAATGAGCGTTGCCGGTTTCTCGGCGATGCGCGCGTTGTCGACGAACAACGACGATCCGATTCATGCTTCGCGACCATTCGAGCGCGATCGCGATGGGTTCGTGATCGGCGAAGGGGCCGGGATCATGATCCTGGAAGAGCTGGAGTCAGCGAAACGTCGCGGCGCGAAGATCTACGCCGAGATCGTCGGCTACGGCGCCGCCGCCGACGCATTCCACCTGACGATGCCGGACGAGACTGGCTCAGGCGCGCGGCGCGTCATGCAGCGCACCTTGAAAGACGCCAGGGTCACTCCCGACCAGGTTGGCTACATCAACGCGCACGGCACGTCGACGCCCTACAACGATAAGTTCGAGACGCTGGCGATCAAGGATACGTTTGGCGCGCATGCTTACAAGCTGGCCGTCAGTTCGACGAAGTCGATGACGGGCCATCTGCTCGGCGCCGCCGGTGGAATCGAAGGTATCTTCTGCGTGCTGGCGCTGCATCGCAACGTCATCCCACCGACGATCAATTACGTCAACCCTGATCCGGATTGTGACCTCGACTACGTGCCCAACGAGCCGCGCGAGGCGAGAGTAAATTACGTGCTTTCGAACAGTTTCGGGTTTGGGGGGACGAATGCGGCGTTGTTGTTTAAGAGGTACGAAGAATAGAGCTTGGTACTTAGGGTAGGAGCTTGGTACTTAGTGCTTTGTACTTTGTTCGCAAGTGAACCGAGCGCTGTTCATTGAACGTCAAGCAGGCGAGCAAAGAACAAAGTACCCAGCACAAAGTACAAAGCACAAAGAGCGAGTCATAAGAAGAAATGAAAACCGTCGTAATGATGAAGCAGGTCGCGAACAAAGACGCCATCCTGCGAATTAACAAAGACGCGACGTGGATCGAAGAAGGCGATCTGTCGTTTGAAGTCAGCGAGTCAGACGGCTATGCGCTCGAGGAAGCGTTGCGCGTTCGCGAGAAGCTGGGCGGGGAAGTGGTTGTTTGTTCGATGGGCCCACAGCGCGTGAAGAGCGTGATCAAGGACGCGCTCGCACGTGGCGCCGATCGGGCGATTCACGTCGTTGGCGACAATCTCACGCATCTCTCGCCGTTTGCCGCGGCGAAAGTGCTGGCCGACGCGATTCGCGAAGAGAATCCGGATCTCGTCATGACCGGACTGCAATCAGACGATCACGGTTACGGACAGACTGGCGTGATCATGGCCGAACTGCTCGGGCTCCCGCACGCGACGATCGTTATCGAAGTCGACGCAGCGGCAGACAAGTTCCGCGTGAAGCGTGAGCTGGAGAGCGGGTGGTACCAGTGGTACACGATGCCATTGCCTGCTTTGTTGACGATCCAATCCGGCATCAGCCAGATCCGTTACGCGACGTTGAAAGGCATCATGGCGGCGAAGAAGAAAGAGATCAAAGAGGTGACCGCGCCGGCGGAGATCGCCGACCGCCCGTCGCACCAGCGCATCGAGAAGATCTACTTGCCGCAGAAAACAAAACAGACGCAGATGCTCGGCAACGGCGACGCGAAGGCCGGCGCCGCGGAGTTGGCGCAAAAGCTGCACACTGAAGCGAGAGTCTATTGATTGGCGATTTAGAAAGTCTCCCGCAAGGGCGCCACGGCGCAAAGGAAACATGTCTAACTCTCTTTCCGTCTTTGCGCCTCTGCGGGAACTTCGTTCAGGAACCTAAATAAATGAGTAACGGAATTCTTGTTTTCATTGAGAACAAAGGTGGGACCGCGAATCGAAGTTCGTTTGAGGCGATTGCGGCGGCGCAGTCGTTTGGTTCTCAATTGCAACAGCCGGTAAGCGCGGTCGTCCTCGGCGCTGATGTCGCTTCTTTGGCGCAGGAGATCGCGGCGTACGACATCGCACGCGTGATCTGTGTTAACGATCCCAAGCTCGCGGAATACACGCCTGACGCTTACGCCGACGCGCTCGAACAAGTCGTCAAGCAAACGGATCCGAGTCTGATCTTCCTGACGCATACCTACCAGGTCCGTGATTTCGCACCGAAGCTCGCAGCGCGCTTTCAGAAGTCGCTGATTAGCGACTGCATTCGCGCCAAAGCTGATAACAACAAGATCGGTTTCACCCGTCGCATCTTCCTCGGGAAACTCGACGCCGACGTTTCGTCTGATGGTGAAGCGCCGGTGTTTGCAACGTTCCAGACCGGCGCCTATCGT
>DATJKO010000325.1:0-3685 GCA_035491355.1 Pyrinomonadaceae bacterium | reverse complement strand
TTTCATTTCTTCAATCACGAGATCCAACTCCTCGTCCTTGGTGTAGAAGTGGGGCGAGATGCGAATGCCTGCGCCGGGGCGGTAGTCGACGATAAACTCGCGACGCAGCAACTCCTTCGTCATCGCGCCCGCGTGTTCGTGAGCGACCGTTATCGTGCCGCCGCGTTGTGCGGCGTTCTTCGGACTGGTCACTTCGAAGCCTGCTTCTTCGGCGAGGCTGATGAGATAGTTCGTCTGGCGCATGTTCTTCTCGCGGATGCGTTCGACGCCGATCTCGTTGATGATGCGATAACCCGAACGCGCCGCATACAGCGCGGGAATCGCGGGCGAGCCGTGCAGAAAACGCGAAATGTTTGGTGCGTAGCGCAAGGTGGTTTCGAAACTGAACGGCGCTTCATGGGCCATCCAGCCGGTGGTCTTCGGTTCGAGTGTGAGTTGGAGATCCGGTCGAACGTACAAGTAACCGGCGCCCGGTCCGCCACACAACCACTTCACCGATCCGCCCGTTGCAAAATCAACGTTCAATTCTTTGACACTGAACGGAACTGTTCCCGCTGATTGATAAGTGTCGAGTACGACCATCGCGCCAACTTCGTGAGCGCGATCGACGATCGCTTTCGCGTCCTGCAAAAATGCGCTTTTGAAAAGTACGTGGGAGAAAGGAACGAGCAACGTCGTCTCGTCGATTGCCGCCAGCATTCGTTCGAGAGGAACGGTCATGCCGTCGTCAGACTTTACGGTCTCGATGCGGATTTTGCCGTCGCGTGCGTGCGCCTCGTAGACGTACATCACGGAAGGGAAGTTGAGTTCCGAGTAGACGATCTTGTTTCGTTGCGGCGTCGGCTCGAGGCACGACAGGATCAGCGATTGGCAGACGGAGACGTTCTGGTGCATCACGATCGTGCCGGGGTCGGCGCCGATGATGCCCGCGAGTTCGTCGCCGAGCTTCACGGGCATTTCCCACCAGCCTTCCGCCCACGCGCGGACGCCGCGAGTCGCCCATAAGTCGGCGTACTCGTGAAGCTGATCGAACGTGGCTTTCGGCATTGCGCCGAGGCTGTGGGAGATCAGGTAAACAGTCTTATCGAGAATCGGAAATTCGCTTCGCCAGTTGAGTAAATCGTCAGACAAGTACAGGGTTCCTCCTGCGCTAAATGTACCAGAATCTGTTTAATCTGCGTATCGTGTTACATTTGATGGCGCGCACATGTGGAAGTTTGCGAACCCAATCAGGCATCGAATAGAAGAAACTAACTGGCCTGCGGCAGAGGAAGCTGCGCGATCCCTTCTTTACACTCCCATCAAAATCGGTCGACTCGAGGCGCGCAGCCGCACATGGGTGCCGGCGATGGTGCCTTGGCGCGCGACTGAAGACGGGTTTGTGACGCAACAGAATCTCGATTGGTACAAGCGGTTTGCTGAAGGGCGGCCGGCGGTGTTGGTCGTTGAAGCGACGGGCGTACGCGACATTCCGAGTGGCCCGCTGCTGCGGATCGGCGACGATCGTTTTATTGCGGGTTTGAAGAAGCTCGTGGAGGTGGTGCGGGAGGCGAGTGCCGGCGAGACGTTGTTGTTCATTCAGATCATCGATTTTCTCTCAGTGAAGCGGCGGCCGGACCGCGCGAAGTACTTCCAAAGGTTTCTGCAAATCCGTGAACAACATCGACGTGCGTTGTCGGAAGCGACTCAGCAGGAACAGTGGCTGAATGCAGCAGAGGATCAAATCCGAAACTTCCTTCTGAACGCGGGTGACGAAGTTGTTTCGGCAGTACTTGATGAGCGTGAACGTGAAGCGCTTGACTTTGGTTATCGAGAGCGCGTGACGGACATGCACTTGCGACATGTGCGTGAACTGCCGGGCGAATTGCCGCCGATATTTGCATCCGCTGCTGCACGTGCGCGCGAAGCGGGGTTCGATGGTGTTGAACTACATTACGCGCATGCGTACACGATGGCCGGGTTTCTGAGTGCGCAAAACGATCGATCCGATGGTTATGGCGGATCGCGCGTGAACCGGATCCGCTTGCCGCTCGAGGTTTATCGTGCGGTGCGTGAGACGGTCGGGAACGATTACGTCGTTGGTGTGCGGTTCCTCGCGGATGAAGTGATCGCCGGTGGTAGTCGCGTCGCGGATGCGAGTTTTTACGCGGTTGAGTTTGCGCGCGCGGGCTTCGATTTTCTTTCGCTATCCAAGGGCGGGAAGTTTGAAGATGCGCAACAGCCGAAGGTGGGCCAGGCCGTGTATCCCTATACCGGGCAGAGCGGATACGAGTGCATGCCGACTGTGCTTTCCGACGAAGCGGGGCCGTTTGGTCGCAGCGTGCCGCTAGTTGGTTCAATCAAGCGAGCAGTTAATGAAATGGGACTTACGACACCGGTGGTTGCGACGGGTGGGATTTCCACGTTTGCGCAGGCGGAGGAGATTCTGCGGTTGGGCCAGGCGGACATCGTCGGCATGGCCCGGCAGGCGCTTGCCGATCCGGATTGGTTTGTGAAAGTGAAACTCGGTCGAGGTTCAGAGGTGCGGCGCTGCACGTATACGAACTACTGCGAAGCGCTCGATCAAGCGCACCGGCCGGTGACGTGCAAGTTGTGGGACCGCGTTGATTTGGACGAGCCGGGAATTGCGACCGTTGACGATGGTCGCCGGCGATTAGAGCCGCCGGCGTGGAGTTGATTCGTTCAATCGTTGAATGAATGCGGGGTCGCGTTTTTGCAAATCCTCATAAGTCACCCGCCCGCTACGCATCATGACACTCAGTGCGAGTTCCATCGGCGTCAGATGCATGTACTGCGACGCATTCTCAAACCATTTCATGCTTTCAAACGCGGCGGCCTGGTAATCTTCGATCACCGGACGTCTCGTGTTTGTGAAGTCGTCCAGCGCCTCACTTACGTCACTTGTCTTTTTAAACGCCTGGGCCAAGGCAATCGTGTCTTCAATCGCGAGCTTCGTTCCTGATCCGATCGAGAAGTGCGCCGTGTGCAGCGCGTCGCCGAGCAGGATCGTATTCGCGAACGTCCAGTTGCCGTTCTTCACCAACAGAAAATTGATCCACTTCGAGTTGTTCGAAAGTAGCGGATGACCGTCCAGATCGCCCGCGAACACGTTGGCTACGTACTCACGCATATCGTCGTCACTCATCGTCGCAAATCCCGCTCGTTCCCAGGTCTGCGGATCGCATTCGACGATGAACGTGCTCGTCGTCTTATTGAACTTGTATGAGTGAGCGGCGAAAGTGCCCGCTTCGTTTTTGCGGAACGTGAGCGTCAGACCGTGAAACAACTGGTTCGTGCCGTACCAGATGTAACGATGCGCGCGCAGATCGAGCTCGGGTTTGAACTGATCGGCGTATCGCAGCCGGACTGTGCTGTTGACGCCGTCAGCGCCAACAAGCAGATCGCAATCCTGTCGCAGCGGCTCGAGATCCTGGATCTCGGTTCGGTAACTAACCTCAACATCCAACTCTTCGGCGCGTCGCTGAAGTATTTTCAGCAGTCGCAGCCTGGCGATCCCGGAAAAACTGTTGCCGTGAATCGAGATCTTCTCGTCGCCATGAACAACATCGACGTTGTCCCACGCTTCAAACTCCCTCGTAATCTCAGCATGCGACTCCTCGTCTGCGGCGCGCAGGTTTGCGAGCGTCTTGCCTGAGAACACGACACCCCAGCCGAACGTGTCGTC
>DATJKO010000324.1:0-4834 GCA_035491355.1 Pyrinomonadaceae bacterium | reverse complement strand
TCGACCGAAGCGGCGGCCGCATTCAACGATGGCAGCGTTTACATCGAGCGTTACATCGATCATCCGCGGCACATCGAGATCCAGGTGCTGGCGGACGAGTACGGCGAATGTATCCATCTCGGCGAGCGCGAATGTTCGATTCAACGACGGCACCAGAAGTTGATGGAGGAAGCTCCGTCGACGGTGTTGACTCCGGAGATGCGCCAGACCATGGGTGAGGCGGCAGTCGCCGCTTGTAAGAAGCTGGGTTATTCGAGCGCGGGCACGGTTGAGTTTCTACTTGACTCGCAGGGCCGCTACTACTTCATGGAGATGAACACCCGTATCCAGGTGGAGCATCCCGTGACGGAGATGGTGACGCTGGCGGACATCGTTCGTAACCAGGTGCGAATCGCGGAAGGCGAGCCGCTCGGTTACAAGCAGGAAGACATGCTGATCGTCGGCCACGCGATCGAGTGCCGCATCAATGCTGAAAACCCGGAAACGTTTGCGCCGTCGCCGGGAACGATCACGGCGTTCAACTTACCGGGCGGACCCGGCGTTCGCGTCGACACGTTCGTCTATCCCGGTTACCGCGTGTCGCCGTTCTACGATTCGCTGATTGCCAAGGTAATCGTCCATGCGCGGACGCGCGACCTGGCTATCGCGCGGATGAAGCGGGCCCTGGAGTTGATGGTCGTCGAGGGCATCCAGACCACGATCCCGCTGCACCGGAAGATCATGGACGACCCACGGTTCCGTCGAGGGGACATCGGGACAGACTTCATGGAGTACTTTTTGGCGCGCAATGCCCGTAAAAACGGGTCCGAAACAGCCGCCGGCGGTAAGCGTAGCTGAGGCCCGGATCGACGCCGCGAGCGGTTGCCGTTTATTTGGGTGTTCCCTATAATAGCCGACTTTTCTATGGCGATTTAGGTCGTCTGAGAGGTAAACGATACATGTCACATGGAATAATCAGAGCGGGCGGCAAACAGTACCTGGTCGAGGAAGGCCAGACGATCCGCGTCCCGTCACTCGAAGCCGAAACCGGCAGCTCGGTTGAACTCGAAACGTTGCTGACGACCGGCGAGAAGAAGATCTCCGCGACCGTCGTCGAGCACGGCAAGGATCAGAAGATCGTCGTTTTCAAGAAGAAGCGCCGCAAACAGTACAAGCGCACTCGCGGTCATCGTCAGGGTTATACGACTTTGAAGATCGATTCGATTGGTTAATAAGAATCTGGATCTTTGTACTTAGTTCTTTGTGCTTTGTTTTTGGTCAGTGGTCAGTAGTCAGTAGTCAGTTCGTCCTAATCACGGACCACTGACAACTGACAACTGACAAAGAACAAAGCTCAAAGTACAAAGCTCAAAGCTGAAAGTACAAAGAACTAAGAACGGAGTTCTTATGGCACATAAAAAAGGCGTTGGCTCATCTCGAAACGGACGCGACTCGCAGGCGCAACGGTTGGGGCTGAAGAAATTTGGCGGCGAGCGGGTGCTCGGCGGCAACATCATCGCGCGCCAGCGCGGCACCAAGTGGAAACCGGGCAACAACGTCGGACGAGGGAAAGACGATACGCTTTTCGCGTTAATCGACGGTGTCGTGAAGTTCGAAGACAAGGGCCGCTCCGGCAAATTCATCAGCGTTTATCCCCAGGAGCAAACTGCTGCTTAGAAAAGATCCTTAGCAAGATCGCGACGCCTGAGTAGCACGCAATGCGCGGCCGGGCGTCGTTTTCAATTTAGATGTTTATTGATCGTGCCAAGATTCACGTGCAAGGGGGAGACGGAGGTAACGGCGTTACTGCTTTCCGGCGCGAAAAGTTTGTGCCGCGCGGTGGTCCCTCAGGCGGTGATGGCGGACGCGGCGGCGACGTGGTCCTGGTGGCCGATGCGTCGTTCAACACGCTGCTGCACTTGCGCTACAACCCGCGTCACGTAGCTGACCGGGGGTTACATGGTGAAGGTTCGAATCGTTCAGGTCACACCGGTGAAGACCTGACCGTTCGTGTTCCGGTAGGAACGCAGATCTTTGACGCAGACACCGGCGACCTATTGCACGACCTCAGCTATGACGGCGCGCGCTGGCTCGCAGCCCGTGGCGGCCGTGGCGGCTTTGGCAACGCGCACTTCGCGAGTTCGACGAATCGCGCGCCGCGTTATCACCAAAGCGGCAGCAAAGGTGAAGAACGTGAACTGCAGCTCGAACTGAAGTTGCTTGCAGACGTCGGTCTTGTTGGTTTTCCAAACGCGGGCAAGTCGACTTTCATTTCGACAGTGTCGGCAGCGCGGCCGAAGATCGCGGACTATCCGTTCACGACTTTGGAACCGCATCTCGGCGTCGTCGACATGGGCGACTTTCGCACGTTCGTTATCGCTGACGTTCCCGGTTTGATTGAAGGTGCACACGCAGGCGCCGGTTTGGGTGATAGATTTCTCCGACACATCGAGCGCACGAAGTTGTTGCTGCATCTCGTGGATGTTTCCTCGCTGCCGCAACAGGAACCGGTCGTTGCTTACGAAACCGTCAATCGTGAACTGGCTTCGTATAACCAGGATCTGGCAACACGACCTCAGTTTGTAGTAGCGACAAAGATCGACGCGCTTGACGATCCGCAGCGGCTCGAGTCGTTGCGTGAACGCGCGCAGAAAGATGACAAACCGTTCTTCGCGATTTCGTCGGCGACGAACGAAGGCGTGCGGGAACTGGTGAACGCCATGTCGGCGAAGCTCGACGAGTTGAACGCCGAGGGCAATCGGAACGACACCGTGGAACTGGCCCTGTAGGTGAAAAGGTAAGCGATGGGCGCTCGAAAGCGGATCGCCTTGTATGGCGGAACATTCGATCCGGTCCATTCAGGTCACCTGGAGATCGCGCGCAGAGTTTCAGAGCTGTTTGAGATTGAGAAAGTACTGTTTGTCCCGGCACAGGTGGCGCCGCATAAAGTCGGCCGTCCTGTAACCGAGCCGATACATCGCTATGCGATGCTGGCGCTGGCGACGCAGAACGATCCGCGGTTACTGATCTCGACTTTCGAGCTCGACGCTCCGGATCGTCGTTACACGGTCGACACAGTCGAGCACTTTCAACGTGTTCTCGGCGAGTCAACCGAGCTCTTTTTCATCATGGGCGCCGATTCGTGGTCGGAGATCAGCACGTGGCGCGAATGGGAACGGCTGTTGAGGATCGTCAATCACATCGTCGTTACCCGGCCGGGCTACGAGGTGGACAAGACTTTGCCGAGTCGCGCTGCGCGAGTGTTCTTTACTGACGCGGTAATGAAAGACGTCTCCGCCACGAACATTCGCCGCCTTGTGGCCGCCGCGCGCTTTGACGAGTTGGCCGAACTGGTACCCGAACCAGTCGCTGAATACATCAGGAAGTACGAGCTTTATCGAGATACGAATGAAACAAGACTCAACAGTTAAGGAACAATCACTTAACCCGCAACCTGCCGTGCGGACCAAGCCTCAACCCGCCGAGAGCGAGTCGGCTCTCGACGAGCGTGTACTTGCTGCGCTGCACGCAGCCGGCGAGAAGAAAGCGATCGAACCCGTAGTCCTCGATCTGCGCGACATCGCGAGTTTCACTGACTACTTCGTGATCGTGAGCGGCCAGAACGAACGACAGGTGCAGGCAATTTCCGATGAGATCTACGAGCAGTTGAAGAAGACAGGTGAAACCGCCGCGAGGGTTGAAGGCTATAAGACCGCTGAATGGATCCTGCTCGACTACGGCGACTTCGTCGTCCATGTGTTCGAACAGAAGGCGCGGATGTTCTACGACCTCGAACGGTTGTGGCGGGAATCGAAGCGTGTCGAGTTGCCCGCTGAGTTTCGTGCGTGATCGAACGCCCGGTATGTAGGCGCAAACCGAATGGCTCGAAGGCTCAAGCTGTGAAGATTGTGACGAGGACGCGGAGATGCGCTTCCGGATCATCTGGCCAGGCAAAACAAAAGATGCCCGGTTGCGCGCGCTGAGTGAAGACTACACCGAACGTCTCTCGCACTTTGTGCGTTGCGAAGTAACGGAACTGAAAGAGCTTGGCCGCGTTGACAAGCCGGGCATCGCAAAAGAGACGAAACGCATCTCAGACGGACTCCGTCCCGGTGCGGTAACGGTGCTGCTGGATCCGGAAGGGGCTGAATGGACGTCGCAGCAACTGGCCGATCAGGTCAGAAGCTGGGAAAGCAGCGGTATCAAGGAAGTCGCGTTTGTTGTTGGTGGGCCGCATGGAGTGGCGCCTGAGTTGATAGCGCGAGCGGACAAGCGTTGGTCGCTTTCACGATTGACGCTGACGCATGAGATGGCGCGAGTGCTGTTGTTGGAGCAGTTGTATCGGGCGTACACGATCATTCACGGCTTGCCGTATCAAAAGTGATTTCCACCCAAGCGAGGCGGACACTATCAAGTAGGGTTTGGAGGATTAATACGATATATGGATAAAAGGCGCACTAAAGTTTTCCGAGATAAGTTGTTGGGCCGTCGCGAAGGTCTGGTTGGGCAAGTCCAGGCGGCTGAGCTTTATAGTCGGGAACGCGACGCCGAGGCCACGCAGGATCCGGCCGACATGGCCGCGAATGCGTATACAAAAGAATTGCTGGTGTCGATGTCTGACAACGATCGCCAGTTGCTGAACCTGATTGACGAAGCCCTCGAGCGAATCGAAACATCTGGTTACGGCAAGTGTGTTCACTGCGGTGAAGTCTTGCCGGAGAAGCGCCTCGATGCGGTGCCGTGGGCGCGGCTTTGCGTCCGGTGCCAGGACCTGCAGGAGCGCGGGCTCCTCGGTGATGACGACGACTGAAACGCACCGTAGCTTTTTCTAAACAATGCGGCCTCCTCGAAACAT
>DATJKO010000323.1:0-4969 GCA_035491355.1 Pyrinomonadaceae bacterium | reverse complement strand
CCTTGCGGCGGGAGTGGTCCACGAGATCAACAATCCCCTCGCGACGATTTCCGCCTGCGCCGAGTCGCTTGAGGCGCGCTTGAATGAAGGCGAGTTTGACGGTTCGCCGTCGCGGGAGGATCTGCGGGAGTATCTGGGACTAATCCGTAGCGAAGCGTTTCGCTGTAAGAGCATCACGATGGGTCTGCTCGACTTCAGTCGCACCCGCACGTCGGACCACACGACTATCGATATCTCGGATGTGATTCGTTCAGCTGAACGTCTGTTGTCGCATCAGAAAAGAACTGCCGCAGTTGAGTTCCGGTTGGAGATTGCCGATGACCTGGCCCATGTTTCCGGCGATCCCGGTCAGTTGCAACAGGCCATCATCGCGCTCGCTACCAACGCCCTCGACGCGATGAGCGATAACGGCGGAGTGTTGACGATCAGTGCGCAAAACGACGAAGCCAAAGTCGTGATCGAAGTGAGCGATACGGGAATCGGGATCCCTGCTGAGAACCTCACGAAGATCTTTGAACCCTTCTTTACAACGAAGGAAATCGGACAAGGAACTGGTCTCGGACTGGCCGTGTGTTATGGTATCTTAACTGAGCACGGCGGCTCTCTGAACGTGCAGTCGACCTTAGGCACAGGCACCACTTTCACGATCACTCTTTCCGCAGTCAACCTAAACGAGGAACAGAGGGTTTGAGCGACCAACAGCAGCAGCAAGCACGAATTCTGATCGCAGAAGACGAGGCCAATCTCCGCCTGGTGTTGCAGAGGGAATTGGAGCGACTGGGTTATCGCGTGCAAGCGGCGCCTGATGGTGAGGCCGCGTTGCGCAAACTCGAAGAGAGTAATGTCGACGTGTTGTTGTGTGATATCAACATGCCGCGCATCGACGGCATGGAACTATTGCGGCGCGTTCATCAACGACCCAATCCGCCGGAAGTCATCATGTTGACGGGCCAGGCCACGGTCGAGACCGCAGTCGAAGCGATGAAGCTCGGCGCCTACGACTATCTCACGAAGCCTTACACGATTTCCGAACTCGACGTTCGCGTCAGACAAGCGGCAGACAAACGGCGTCTGCGCGTCGATAACACTCGCCTGCGTGAGCAACTGGCGCGTCAGTCGGCGCTGCCCGAGATCGTTTCCGTTTCGGAAGTGATGAAGGAAGCGATCCGGTTGATCGAACGCGTGGCGCCGTCCGAAGCGTCAGTGCTGATCACGGGGGAGTCGGGAACCGGAAAAGAACTGGTGGCCCATGCGATCCATCGCTTGTCGAGTCGCGCGGAGGCGTCGTTTGTGGACCTCAACTGCGCGGCCTTTCAGGAGTCGTTGCTCGAGTCGGAGTTGTTTGGTTACGAGGCGGGCGCGTTTTCCGGAGCGAAAGGCCGGAAGCTGGGGTTGATTGAGTTGGCGGACGGCGGAACGTTGTTCCTCGACGAAGTGACAGAACTGCCGGCGCAGTTGCAGGCGAAGCTGTTGCGCGCAATCGAGACGCGAACGTTTTTTCGCGTTGGCGGCGTGAGGAAAGTCGAAGTCAACGTGCGCATCGTTGCCGCTACGAATCGCAATCTCGACGCAGTCGTGAACGACGGTGTCTTTCGATCCGACTTGCTCTACCGCATCAATGGATTTCAGATCAGTCTGGCGCCGCTGCGCGATCGACCGGAAGATATCGAACCGCTGACTCGTTACCTGTTGAAGCTGATTGCCGGCACGCATCCGCCGGAACTGACGGACGATGCTTTCAGCGCGTTACGCACGTACCACTGGCCCGGCAATGTGCGGCAGTTGAAGAACTGTTTGGAACGGGCGGTGATTCTTTCGAACAACGGACGAATCACGTTGACGGAGTTGCCGCCGGAAGTTATGCGACCTGCGATCGCGCCTGTTATTTCCACAGCGGCGCCTGCGGCGAATGTGGAGGCAAGCACGCCTGTTGTAGCCGCGGCAGTACCGTCAACAGCCGGATCGCTTCGTGAAGTGGAACGCCAACAGATTCTCGCGGCGCTCGAACAAACCGGATGGCACCGCGGCAAGACCGCCGAAATACTCGGCATCTCACCTTCTACACTCTATCGACGTTTGCGTGATTACGATCTCGAACGCCGGCGCTAACCAGCTTTCAGTTTTTTGCGATCTATCTTCCCGCGATCGTTCTTGGGGAGTGAGGGAACGAATTCGATCCAACGCGGATACTTGTAACCGGCGATCTTGTTCTTCACGAACTGCTTGATTTCGTCTGCGAGCTGCTCGTCAGCTTGAAACCCATCACGCGCGACGATAAACGCCTTCGGTTTGATGAGGCCGTCCATTTCATGGCCCACCACCGCGCACTCTCGCACCGCTTCATGCTGCAACAAACAGTTTTCGATCTCTGCCGGCGCGACGAACACACCTGACACCTTCAACATGTCGTCCGTGCGACCGTGGTACCAGTAGTAACCGTTCTCATCGACGTGAAACTGATCGCCGCTCGTGCACCAGTCGCCGGCGAAAGTCTCCTTCGACTTCTCGTGCGCGTTCCAGTAGCAGAGCGCCGCGGAGTCGCCTTTGATGCGTAGCGTCCCCATTTCGCCGGTGGGCACTTCGTTCCAATCGGCATCGACGATCTTCGCTTCGTACCCCTCGACGATCCGGCCCAGGCTTCCCGGTTTGATATCACCCGGACGATTCGTGATGTAAATATGAAACATCTCCGCCGAACCGATGCCGTCGCAGATATCGATGCCGTACCTGTTCATCCAACGTTCGTACAATTCGATCGGCAACGCTTCGCCCGCTGAATAACAGAAACGAAGACTCGAAAGATCGTCAGGAGAAGCGCCGGGGACGTTCAGCATCGAGTTGATCATCGTCGGCACGGTTGTGAGGATCGTCGGACGATATCGTTTGATCACTTCAAACATCTTTTCCGCCGTCGAGCGTTCGGAGAAGAGTGCGGTCGCGCCGCCGACTGCGAATGGAAAAAGCAGGTTCGTGCCCGTTGCGTAACCAAAGAAGAGTTTGGGAACGGAGACAGTCAGATCGTCAGCGCCGACGCGCATTGTCGCTTTCGCAAACACTTCAGTGTTGTACGGGAGATCGTGTTGTAGATGGACCGCGCCTTTGGGATGGCCCGTCGATCCGGAAGTAAAGAGCCAGATCGCGATGTCATCACGATGAGTGTCGGCGGGCGTGCATTCAACGGGCGCACCGCTTACGTGACTGGTGAAGTTGCCCTGATCACCGACAACCAAAATGTTTTTCAGGTACCGCGCGTTGCGAGCAGCCTCAGCAAACACGGGTGACACGGATTGATGAATGACGGCCACACGGGCGCGTGTGTAGTCGAGGTAGTATTCGTAATCCGCCGCCGGCAGCAGCGAATTCACCATCGTGATTACCGCACCGATACGCGCCGCGCCGAACCAGGTCCAAACAAACTCCGGACAGTCTGGTAACACGAGCAGTACGCGCTCCTCGACGTCCAACCCGAGATCGCGCAACGCATTTCCCGTCTGGTTCGAAAGCCGCACAACGTCGCCGTAGGTCCAGGTCTGGTCCTCGTAATACAAGCAGACCTTGTTCTCGCGACCTTCCTCAACATTGTGATAGAGGAAGTAGTCGGCCATGTTGAACCGCTCGGGAAACGAAACCGCCACGCTCAGCCCTTCTGCATCTGGGAACTAAACACGCCTTCCAAAAACTTCGCCAGCACCTGTTCGTCTTCCTCACTCCCGGAGTTGAAGCGCAACGCGAAACCTATGTCTGTCGCTTCGTCGACGACTTCGGCCCAGAAGTGGACCGAATCGCGTTCGGGAAGTTCAATCTCGAGCCAGACTAGTTCCTTCTTCTCCACTCTTCCCCCGCTGAGCACAAAGCAGCCGCTGCGACTGAGGTCTGTGACCGTCGCAGTCTCGCGCGAGAGCACCCCTTCCCAACGGGCGGTAAGATTGACTCGTGCACGCGGCGCGGATCTTCGCTCTTTTTCCATCAGTGCCTCAACGGTCGAGGTCAGTGCGCAAATGGGCACCCGCTGTTGCCGTGGTTGACGTCGAGATAGGTGCGGGCCTCCCACAGGTCAGGAAAGAATTTTTTGTCGAGTGTGGTCTTGAGATAGCCGATGCCTTCTGAGCCACCAGTCCCGCGTTTGGCGCCGACCATGCGTTCCACCATCTTGATGTGATGCGAGCGCCAGAGCGAGAAGTACTCGTCGTGCTCCATCAGCGCTTCGGAGAGTTGAAACTCCTCGTAACGATCCTCAAAGTGCGTGAGGATTTCCAGCACTGCGCGCGAACGATTGCTGACGTCGAACCCGCGACGCTCGAGCGCCTGGTAGAAAACATCGGACAGCGACGGTTGGCCCAATCGCGCCTCGAGACGTTCACGGGCAAACTCATCGTCGGCAAACTCGCGGATAATCCGCTCGTCTTTCAAACCTGAAGAGAACTCGATCTCGCGAAACTGCATCGACTGAAACCCACTCGCCGGATTGAGTTGATCACGAAAGGCGAGAAAGTTGATCGGCGTCATGCTCTCCAGGATATGAATTTGGTCCAACAGCAGCTTTTCGATATCGACGACGCGATTCAACGCGCGCGTCGCGGCGGGCAGCCGGTCCTGCTGGATAAAAGCGATTGCCGCGTCGAGCTCGTGCAGGATCTGTTTGAACCAAAGCTCGTACGCCTGGTGGACCGTGATGAACAGGAGCTCGTCGTGATGCGCCGGATCGGAAAGGCAGTCCTGCAAATTGATCAGGTCGCGGACCCGGAGATACTTGTTGTAGGAGAGCAATGCATTGGTGCCGTAGGTCTTTGACATTTTCTTTTTGAGCTTAGAGCTTAGTGCGTTGTACTTTGTTCGCATGACGAACCATGCGCTCTACCTCGAACGTCAAACCAGCGAGCAAAGAACAAAGTACAAAGCACAAAGCTCATTGGATTAAAACGCAGCCCCCGCCACTTCCTGGTATGCGTTAGACGCTGCGATCTTTTTC
>DATJKO010000322.1:0-2219 GCA_035491355.1 Pyrinomonadaceae bacterium | reverse complement strand
CCTCAGCCGCCAATCGGGATTGATTCGAGGCGTCGCGAAGAATTGCCGCAAACTGAAGAATCGCTTCGGCGCCTCGCTGGAACCCTTCACTCTTATCAATCTCACCTACTTCGAGAAAGAGAACCAGGAGTTGGTCTCGTTCAGCCAGACCGAGATCCTCAGATCTCGCTTTAACTTATCTTCGGACGCGGCCGTTATGACGGGGTTCTCCTACATGGGAGACTTGCTGCTGGACTTTTCGCCCCCGCGCCAGGCTAACGATAATCTCTACCGGATGGCTTTAGCGTGTTTCGACGCCGTGGCGCAGACGCCGGCAGATCTCGATTGGATACTTCGTTACTTTGAAGTGTGGCTGTTGAAGCTCGAAGGCTTCCTGCCTGACCTTCGCCAGTGCGCAAACTGTCATGATGCCTTCAACGGTGAAGGATCGATCTATCTTGGCCCTGATCTGTCTCTGCGGTGTTCGAAGTGCAGTGAGGCGCGTGGTCGTTCGATTTCGAGAACGGTTCATCAGCAGTTAAGAGCGACCGAGAAAGTCTCGCCGGTGAAATACGCGGAGGAGGCGAGGGAAGTGCCAGTAGCTTCAAGAAAAGAGCTCGCTCAGTTAACGTATCAGATTATCAGTCGCGCGCTTGAACGGATGCCGCGAGCCCGACCAACATTTGTCCAATAGTGTTAAGGAAAAACTTTAGCTCAGGAAGTTTCTTAATACCCCGCTACATTGTTGGGGCGATGGTGCCGTACATCGCGCTCGCGCTGTTATTGCTGACGGCGATTCTCCTCGCACAACAAGCGAGCCGTCTTACGGACGTCCTCATCTACACCGAGCTGCCGTTATCGCTGCTGGGGAGTCTCGGTGCCGCTCTCTTGCCGGGCGTCCTTACGTTCTCAATTCCCCTTGCGGCGCTCGCCGGAATCATCATCGGCTACTCGCGGATGGGTAGCGACAGCGAGGTCGTCGCTATGCGTTCGGCTGGCGTGGGCTCGTGGACCATGATCTGGCCCGCGCTGCTAATTGGACTACTGCTGAGTGGCGCCACCACCTACCTTCACCTTAAAGAGGCGCCGGAGGCCGCCCGCGATCTCGATCGGATCGCACTCGAGGGAGCACTTGCGAAACTAGACTCGCCCGTGGAGCCCCGAACTTTTAGCGCGCTGCCGCGATACGTGATCTACGTGCGTGACGCCGACAAGGCGCTTGGCACCTGGGGCCGAGTTTTTATCTTCGCGCAGGAGAATGACGGAAAGAACCGAGTGTTCACGGCGCGGTCCGGCAGAATTGACTCCTCGGGCGAAAAGTCGGAGCTGGTTTTGTCCGATGTTTTGGCGACAAAGTTTCCCACGACAAATGAGTCGGTTCTGAATACTGACGCGCCGCCGGATGAAGCTCCGGGTCCTTTAAGTGACGACGAAAAGAACGCATACGTTGTCGAACGTTTCGACCAGTTGAGGTTTTCCATCAATACCGGGCGCGCCGACATCGTGCAACGCATTAATAAACGCGACACGAACGCAGACTCGATGGACTGGAGGGAGCTGCGCGGCCGGCTGAATAGCGATGACGTGAAAGAACGGCGTGAAGCAGCACGGATTCTCAATCGGCGGGCGGCACTGTCGATCGCGCCGTTTGTGTTTGCACTGATCGGCGCGGCACTCGGGTTACGCGTAAGACGCGGTGGGAAAAGTGTGGGCGTACTGCTCAGTTTGATCGTGGTGATTGTTTATTACCTGATCTCTCTGCTTGGAGAGTCAGCTGCGCGTGCGGGAACGATGTCGCCGTACGTTGGGCCCTGGCTCGCGACCGTGTTCATCGTTAGCGCGGGCTTGCTGTTCCTGTTCGTTAGACGAATGCCTCTCATTCCGCGATTAGGTTTTAGATTCAAAAGAGATCAGGCATCACCCACACGCATCAAATCCGGTGAGACACCGGTTCGGTTCATCAAAACGCCCGCATTTCCGAACCTGATGGACGCGACGTTGCTGCGCGCGTTGATGACGAGTTTTGTTGTCGGCTTTGTGGCGCTGGCCGCGATCTTCAACATCTTCACGTTGTTTGAATTGTGGCGCTTCAGTCAGGCCGGTCCCGGCATCGTTGCGCGATATCTCTTCTTTCTCTTACCACTGGTTGCAGTTGAATTGTTTCCCGCGACGATGCTGATCGCTGTGCTCGTTACATACGCGCTGCTCGCGCGCAGACAGGAGGCGATCGCATGGTGGGC
>DATJKO010000321.1:0-4714 GCA_035491355.1 Pyrinomonadaceae bacterium | reverse complement strand
CGGTTCGGATCGCGTGCGGTTCAGCGTGCATGTGTTGTTGTTGTCAGAAAGGTCGCATCCCGAGCGGATCCATTGTGTGACGTAAACTAATCAAAACTTACACATGGCAAAAAGGCCGCTCGAGTTGAGCGGCCTTTTTGTTTTGTGTGCTTTCGGGAAAAGAAACAGAGGAATAGCAACATGAGCACCAAACCCATCGGTATCTATTACGAGCATCCGGACTGGTTTCGCCTGCTCTTCACCGCGTTGGACCGACGAAACACGCCGTACGTTCGCATCGCGGCGCAGGAGCATTACTACGATCCCGCCGAGGCTGACACCGGACTCGCGCTGCTCTTCAACCGCATGAGCCCTTCCGCGTACCTGCGCGATCACGGTCAGGGGATCTTTTACACATTGAACTACCTCGAACACGTGGAACGCCTCGGGACACGAGTAATCAACGGCCGCCGAGCGTTCACTGTTGAGATTTCGAAAGCACTACAGCTCTCGCTGCTCAATTCACTCGGCCTGCCCTACCCCCGCGCTCGCGTGATCAATCACGCATCACAGGCGGAAGCAGCCGCGCGAGATCTGCGTTTTCCGATAGTCGTGAAGGCAAACGTCGGTGGCAGCGGAGCAGGCGTCGTGCGTTACGACTCGCGCGACTCTCTCGCGCGGGCGGTGCAATCGGGAACCGTTGATCTCGGAATCGATCGTACGGCACTGGTCCAGGAATTCGTTCCCGCGCGCGGTGGTCACATCACGCGCGTCGAAACACTCGGTGGCAAGTATCTCTACGCGATCAAAGTCTTCAGTTCGGGAGACAGTTTCAATCTCTGCCCGGCCGACATCTGCCAAACGACCGATGGAGTAGAACTCGCACGCGCTACGTGTCCAATTGATGCACCGCGCACGGGTTTGCAAGTCCAGAGTTACGTTCCCCCACCGGAGGTGATCAATGCGGTGGAGCTGATCGTACAGACGGCGGAGATCGACGTCGGTGGCGTTGAATACATAGTCGACGACCGCGATGGTTCGTTGCTGTATTACGACATCAACGCGCTTTCAAACTTCGTCGCCGACGCGCCGCGCGTAATCGGTTTCGATCCTCATTCCCGGCTGGTCGACTTTCTTGAGAAGGAGGCACTGCAATGCGATACGGCTACTGGTTACCGGTTTTCGGCGGTTGGCTGAGAAACGTCGATGACGAACAGATGGACGCGACCTGGGCGTACAACAGCCGGCTCGCGCGACGCAGCGAGGAGATCGGTTACGACCTGACGCTGATCGCGGAGTTGAATCTCAACGACATCAAGGGAGTCGAAGCGCCTTCGCTGGACGCGTGGTCCACCGCGGCGGCACTCGCGGCGGTGACGAAACGACTGGAACTGATGGTCGCAGTGCGCCCGACGTTTCATGAACCCGCCCTCCTCGCGAAGCAAGCGGCGAATATCGATCACATCGCTGGTTCGGGACGGCTGTCGCTCAATGTCGTGTCTTCGTGGTGGGCAGATGAGGCGCGGAAGTATGGCGTCCAGTTTGAGCAACACGACGATCGGTATGCGCGAACGACCGAATGGCTGGAGATAGTCGATCGGCTCTGGCGGGAGGACCACTTCTCGTTTAGCGGCGTCCATTACGCGATCGACGACGCGGTGTTGCAGCCGAAACCGCTCACGCGGCCGCGGCCGGTGATCTACGCCGGCGGCGAATCGGAGGCGGCCAAAACTATGATCTCGCACTGGTGCGACGCTTACGTGATGCATGGCGACGAGCCGTCGCGCGTACGTGAGAAGATTGCCGACATGTCGGAACGACGCGCGCGGTTAGGACTGCCGCCGATGAAGTACGGCGTCGCGGCGTATGCGATCGTTCGTGACAACGCCGCCGACGCGCGCAAGGAACTGGAGCGGATTACGAATGTCAGACAGTCGGCGGCAGGCTATCAGAACTATCAACAGTGGCTTGCTGGGACGAGACTCGAACAGCAGGTTTCGCTGGAAGACTACTCGGTATCGAACCGTGGCTTGCGATCGGGTCTGATCGGCACTCCCGAACAGGTCGCGACGCGAGTCGCCGAGTTCGAAGCTGCAGGTGTCGACTTGTTGCTGTTGCAGTGCAGTCCGCAACTGGAGGAGATGGAACGCTTCGCGGAAACGGTTATTCGCCAAAAAACAATGGCAATGGCGAGTTGATGGAAGTTGAGCTTGGTACTTTGTTCTTAGTACTTTGTGCTTTGTTCTTTGTTCGCTCGCCGAAACGCATAACTGAGCTAACGAACCAAGTACAAAGTACAAAGTACCAAGTACTAAGCTCAGCCGGGTATTGACACGGGAGGGGCCATACGGGAATTATCGCTGTGGAAGCCTAGAGTTCTACCCATGTGACTTCAGGAGGTCCAATGAGGATCAGAAGAGTTTTGATCGCAGTTGCAGCTCTGCTTTTCGTAGCCCAAACCGCCCCGGCCCAATTCGATAGGACAAACAGACTTACCGATCTCGCCGACCGGCTCTCGCGCGATGCCGACTCGTTTGCCGATGCGACTTACAACAGTTACTCCAACTCGCTTCGCAGCAGTCGCACCGACGTCGAAGCGGTGCTGGCGACGCAACAGTTCGCCGCGTCAGCGCGGATCTTTTATCGCATGGTCGTGGATCGTCGCCGCCATCAAGATCTGCGCGACGCGTACACACTGCTGCAAGAGGCTGCGCGCTCAGTTGAACGCAACAACCAGCAACGGACCGCCTGGTCCAACGTGCAGCGAACATTGACTGACCTGTCGCGCGAGCTCGATAACAATTCGTCGGGCGGTGGTGGTGGCGGCAATCAGGGTGATGGCCGCGGAGGCAGGATGACGTGGAAGGGTCGTGTCGACGACGACGTACGCATTGTGATCCGCGGCGGACGCGCGGACGTCGAAACAGTCGGCGGCACCCCTTACTCCGACTCGCAACCCGACTTCGGTGCTTCTCTGCCATCGCGACGCGTCACCGTGCGACTCAACGTGAAGCGCGCACGCGGGCAGGTCTTCATCGAAGAACAGCCTTCGCGCGAGAACAACTTCGCTGCCGTGATAAGAATTAAAGATCCGCGTGGTGGGGCGTCGGATTACGAATTCGAGTTATCGTGGTAACTCGGATTACTGGATAAGAATCTCGTCGGCAAAGATCCAGGCGTTTCCACCGTAACCAGGGTGCCACGCCGGGATCTTGCCGAAGTTCTCCGCCCTGATGCGAACGTAGCGCGCCTGCTGCGGCGTGATGCTTTGGACAAAGTCCTTCGCGAGCGTTCCGACATTGAACTGTGGATTACTGCCGTCGGGGACGTCGTTCTTGATCAGTAGCACGCGTTCGAAAATTTGCCCGTCGAGTGACAGCGAGAACTCGACGGTGCGTGGCATCCAGATCCACGAACCCGCGTCTTGTAGAAAACCCGCGCCGACTTTTGAAATCATCTGGGGCTTGCCGAGGTCGACTATGGCGAGGAGGTCCTTGCCCCAGTAACCCTGCCACGCGCCGCTGGTCCAGTTCGTCGTACCGCGAATGCCATCGATCAGCGCGTCGTCTCCGCCGCCGGTGTACTGCGCGCTGTAACTGGAGAGCAGCTTGAGTCTCCAATCGTGCGGGATCTGCTGGAACTTCGCCGACACGACCATGCTTCGCAACGGATCGTCAACCGCTATCGCCTTCACCGTGGTGGTCTTGTCGATTGAGAACGGGCCGGTGAATCTTGGCGAGTTCGGAGTCGGTTCCGAGCCGTCAATGGTGTAGTGGATTGCGGTCACTCGTGCGGTCGGCTTTATATCGATACTCAGACTCGTCTTGAACGTTCTTCCTGCACTAACGATCACCGGTACAGGCTCGATCGGAGGCGCACTGTTGCGTGATATTGGTCGACCGGTTGGTCCAGTTCCCCAACCCGTATTTGGCTGCGGGCCCATGCGAAACACCAGTTCGCCTCCCCGCATCAGCTCGCTATGGAAAAAATAAGAACGGTTGTACCGCTCGCCGTTTAATGTGGCGGACTGGATGTAGATATTGCGATCGGAAACATCCAGCGCCTTGATCGTGAATGTTTTTCCGTTCTCGAGATTGAACCGCACTTCGGGGAACAGCGGTGTGCCGATGGCGTACATCGGCGAGCCGGGAGTCACGGGATAGAAACCCGCCGCGCTCAAAACGTACCACGCCGACATCTGTCCGCAGTCCTCGTTACCAATCAAACCGTCGGGCGTAGGTCTGTAGAACTGGTCCATGATCTGGCGCACGCGAAACTGCGTCTTCCACGGCTGAAAGGCATAGTTGTAAAGATACGCGATGTGATGGCTCGGCTCGTTTCCGTGTGCGTACTGTCCGATCAGGCCCGTAATGTCGGCCTGTTCGCGACCGGTGGTCCGGCTCTCGGCTGCAAACATCTGATCGAGCTTATCTGCGAACTTTTGCTCACCGCCCATCAAACGGATCAGGGTCGTGATGTCGTGTGGAACAAAGAAGCTGTACTGCCAGGCATTCGCTTCGGTGAAATGAAACGTCACCTCGCGTGGATCGAAGGGCTCGGCCCAGCCGCCGTTGGTGCGCGGCCGCATGAAACCTGTTTGCGGATCGAAAACGTTTTTGTAGTACTGCGCTCGCGCGCCATAGCGGAACACATCGTCGTCAGCGCCTACGATGTTCGCGACTTCCCAGATGCACCAGTCGTCGTAGGCATATTCGAGTGTTTTCGAGACTGATTC
>DATJKO010000320.1:0-2384 GCA_035491355.1 Pyrinomonadaceae bacterium | reverse complement strand
ATCGATCGTGGCGTCGTCCTAACTGGCGGTGGCGCGTTACTCGCCAACCTCGATAAGCGTCTCCGAACCGAGACCGGCCTGCCGGTGTTCGTTGCTGACGATCCGCTCACCTCCGTCGTCCTCGGCGCTGGTAAGATGCTTTCCGACTTCGCGTTACTTAAACGTGTTAAGTGGGAAAACACGCTGCAATACTGATTCTGCACCCTTCGTGTGATCTGCTATTAAGATGGACGGCGGCCATGTTCGAATCCGAAGAGCAGAAAGAACGCGCTGAAGTGATTGTCATGTTGCTGGCGAAGCTCTACATCGTGTTGGAGCTCGCGGCGGACACATGCCCGCTCTGCCACAAAACTCTCGAGCACGACAGTGAGTGCCCCATCGCGCTCGCGTGGTCAGTGCTCAGTTCCGATCAACAAGACGAAGCCCGCAGCGCCATCCGCGCGCTCGCGCTCAGCATGGGCTGGGACGATACCTTCTCCGATCCCGTCGTTCACTAGTTTTTTTCCCGCAAAGGCGCAAAGGCGCAAAGAAGAAGCAAGTTACTGAAAGATTGGAAGGGCCCAAATAGTTGCCCCGAACTTCTTCCCTTCTTCTTTGCGCCTTTGCGCCTTTGCGGGAAACTACCTCCGCCCTTGCGCCTTTGCGGGAAACTGCTCCTCCCTTATTATTCGGAGCGCATGGGATTCATGAGTAAGACTGCCGCGTTCATGGGAATGCCGGCGCTACGAAACCTCGTCTCCGATTCAATCGCCATCGACTTGGGATCGGCGAATACCGTGATTTCCGTCCGTGGGCGTGGGATCATTGTGGATGAGCCGTCGCTGGTTGGCGTCAACAACATCACCGGAGAAGTGGTCGCCGTCGGCCAGGAGGCACGGCAGATGTACGGGCGCGAGGCGCGCGACATCAACGTTGTTGCTCCGCTGGTCAACGGCGTCGTCGCCGACTTCGAACGGACCCGCACGATGTTGGCGCACCTGGTGCGCGAGGCCCGTAGTGGCATTTCGTTTTTCAGCCGGCGGGCGTTGATGAGTGTCGATCCGGTGGTCACACAGGTCGAGCGCCGCGCGTTGCTTAGCGCCGCGGAACACGCTCGCATCGGTCGTGTGTTGATGATGGAAGAAGGTTTGGCGGCCGCGTTTGGCGCCGGAATCAAGCCCAACGATCAGCACGCTGCGGCCGTTGCCGACCTCGGAAGCGGCACAACGAACGTCGCCATCCTGGCGAATGGCGCGATCGTCCACGGTCAGTCAAACCGCATCGGCAGCAACGATATCAATACCGCGATCGTTACTCACATTCGCCGCCATCGCGGCCTCGCGATTGGCCCACCTTCCGCGGAAAAGATCAAACTCGAGCTCGCGTCGGCGACGCTGCCGGACGATCTTGCGCGCGAGATGAGTGTCGGTGGGCGTGACGTGCTAACCGGGAGTCCAGCCGCAGTTACAATTACTGCCGGGGAGATCTATCCGATCACTCAATATGTAGTTGGCAAGATTCTGGAAGGTGTATTGACGACGATTGCGGAGTTGCCTCCTGAAGTAGCCGGAGACATCTACGATCGCGGAATCATTCTGACGGGTGGCGGCGCCTTACTCGAGGGGCTACCTGATTACCTTCGCGAGCGTTCGAAACTGCCAATCACAGTCGCAGACGAACCACGTTACGCGATCGTACGCGGTCTCGAACAAATGTTTGACGAACCACTTCTTCTGCGTCGCGTCGTTCGTTCCGAACCACTCTTCGACGCCGAGAGCGAGGCCTACTCCCTGTAAGAACACAGATCGATCCGTCGAGTCCGCGGACGCGGTTCTGGGCTGCCGAGATCCGCGGACCCGATGGCCCGCCTTCTTCGGGCCACCCAAGGCCGAGATTTTTTTATTTACGATTTGAGCCTGACCGTTTAGGATGCTGTGGGTTTGACAATTTAACAACGGCCACACATGAGCGGCTCAATCTCCCTACCTAAGTGATGAGCACCGCCGTTGAGCATGGAAGGTTCCTACTCACGGCGACAAATCTAACCCGGCCTATATTACTCCCAACAGCGAGTAGATGCAAGACCCTTTGCAAAAAGGAACGGGGAAATCACGACCGACCGAGCCGCGTAAGTCTCCTCTCCAAAGGAGGCGACGCCTGATGGGCAGCCCGCGTCCAAAACCCCTGAGGCTCGCGGAGAAACTGCGCTACATTCGCATGCAGCTGGGTTTGTCGCAAACCGAGTTGCTTGAACGCATGGGCCTCTCCGGCGCCATGCACTACGGCAGAATCTCAGAATACGAGCAGGGCAAACGCGAACCGAGCCTGATGACGCTGCTCGCTTACGCCCGCACCGCACAGGTCCACCTCGAAGACATCGTCGCCGACGAATTCGAACTGCCGCG
>DATJKO010000319.1:0-2021 GCA_035491355.1 Pyrinomonadaceae bacterium | reverse complement strand
TGGCTGATAGCGGAACGCTGTTTCTCGATGAGATTGGAAACGTGCCGTTGAACTTGCAACCGAAGTTATTGCGCGTGCTCGAGACGGGCGAGTTTGAGCGCGTCGGCTCGTCGAAGACGCAGAAGGTGAACGTGCGGTTGTGGTCGGCGACGAACGCGGACTTGCATGCGGAGGTGGCCCAGGGCCGGTTCCGTCAGGATCTGCTGTTTCGTCTGAACACGGTTGAGATTAAGTTGCCGCCGTTGCGCGAACGAACTGAAGACATTCCGATTCTGGCGGAACATTTTCTGAAAGTGCACCGCGAGCGTTATCGGCGTCCGATCATGGGGTTCACGCCGGAGGCGTTGGACGCGTTGCGACAGCATTCGTGGCCCGGCAACGTGCGCGAGTTGGACCACGTCATCGAGCGCGCAGTGCTGATGAGCACGGGGCACATCGTGACGGCTTTCGATCTCGCGTTGGAAGCGACGCCGGACGCGCGTTTGTCGGCGCAGCTGGAAGAGATGAGTCTCGAGGACGCCGAACGCTTGCTGATCAAGAAGGCGTTGGCGCGGTTCGAGGGGAATGCGAATCGGGCGGCTGAAGCGCTCGGGCTCAGTCGCAGTGCGCTTTATCGGCGGCTTCAGAAGTACAATCTCTCTTGAGAATCCGTGTGATCCGTGGTTCCTAGTTGATGTCTACGCCGGTCAAGCCTCCACCAAAACATCCATCGCCATGGGCGTCGCTTGATCCCGCGCTTTCGCGCGCCAGCGGTCTCAAGTTCGAGCGCCGCATCACGATTCTCGCGCTCGCCGCCGGATTTCCTGCCGTTGGTCTGTGTGCCTTTCTGCTGTGGTACGACGGGTGGTCGGCGCAGGTCCAGTGGACCATCGATCTGTTTCTCGCACTTCTCTGGCTGGGCATCTCGTTCAACCTCAAACAACGCATCGTCAGGCCACTGCAAACACTCTCGAACATTCTCGCGGCGATTCGCGAAGGTGATTACTCGATTCGCGGGCGTCGCGCGTTGACGGGCGACGCGCTGGGCGAAGTGATGCTGGAAGTTAACGACCTCGGCCAGACATTGCGCGAACAACGCCTGGGCGCGATGGAGGCGACGGCGTTGTTGCGTTCGGTGATGGCGGAGATCGACGTCGCCGTGTTTGCTTTCGACGGGGATCACCGGCTGCGCTTAGCGAATCGCGCGGGTGAAAAGCTGTTGGCCCAACCGGCGTCGCGGGTGGTGGATCGTACGGCGGATGAGCTGGGATTGAGGGAGTGTTTGAACTGGCCTGCGGGTGGTCCACCACAGACGATGCAGATGGTTTTTCCCGGCGGTGTTGGGCGTTGGGACATTCGACGCAGCACTTTTCGCGAGGGTGGGCAGCAGCTTCAGTTGCTCGTCTTGACCGATTTGAGTCAAACGCTTCGCGAAGAGGAGCGCACTGCGTGGCAACGGCTGCTGCGTGTGTTGGGCCATGAACTCAATAACTCGCTCGCGCCGATCAAGTCGGTCGCGGGAAGTTTGGCGGACCTGATCGGAAGGGAACCGGAGCCGGCTGATTGGCGCGACGACATGCATCGTGGGCTCGCGGTGATCTCGTCGCGGGCTGATTCGTTGGCGCGGTTTGTGGAGTCGTATTCGAAGCTTGCGCGTCTGCCTCCGCCGCGACTCGAGCCGTTGAAGATTGGAACGCTGGTGTCGCGCGTTGCAAGTTTGGAGACTCGTCTGCCGGTGAATGTCGTTTCCGGGCCGGAGTTGGTGGTGCGTGGTGACGACGTGCAGTTGGAGCAACTGCTGATCAATCTCGTGCGCAATGCTGTCGATGCGTCGATGGAGACGAACGGCCGTGTCGAGGTCGGGTGGAACCAGAAGAACGGGCACGTTGAGGTTTGGATCCGTGACGAAGGTCCAGGGTTGGCGAGTACGGCGAACTTGTTTGTGCCGTTCTTTACGACAAAGGCGCAAGGATCCGGAATCGGGTTGGTCCTGTCGCGTCAGATTGCTGAAGCGCACGGCGGAACCTTGACGCTCGAGAACC
>DATJKO010000318.1:0-2229 GCA_035491355.1 Pyrinomonadaceae bacterium | reverse complement strand
TGATGTTGATAATGATGATCTGTGCCGGTCCGGCAAAGCTGGTTTGCGCGGAGAGGCCAACGATCGCGAATGCAAAAGCGATTAGCGTGAGTTTAGTGAATGCTTTTTTCATTTTGTCGGGACCTCCTTCTATTGCGCGGAATCATCTTCCACGAGACCGAGAAACTCGGCGCCCTCTTCAAACGTGAAGACGCACCTGGTTTCGAAAGTTCCATCATCGGCGGGGCGGGCCAGCATGACGCCGCCATATCCACCTTGAAGGTCCACGGTTGTCGCACCGGCTTCGCCCTGGCTCGAGGGCAGGTCCTCCGGACGACTTGCGAGCTGCGAGAGATTAGAGACAACTTCATCAACCTCTTCCTGCGTCGGCAGGCGACGCTGGCCGGTTTGTTTATCGACTACAATTTCTCGGGTGCCCTTGTATTTCTTTTGTGAAGCATTCGACGACTTGGTGCCGGTCAGAAACACTACCGTCGAAACGACTGCGATCACTGCGAAGAGAATCACTAGCTTGATTCCGAGGAAACCAGTATGACCCTTTGTGGGAGATCTTCTGGCTGTTTGTGATTTACGCATTTCTAGTCCTCCGTCAGAAAGTTTTTGGGTCGTGCAGCAGTACCGGGGTCACTGCAGGGTGCACTACTAGGGGTTACTGGGCCGCACAGTGAGGTGGGAGACCAATTTTGGTGGTGCGAGAAAATAAGCTCACGCGAAGGTCTGTGTCAAGGAATTCTGAGGCTAACTGCGTTCGAGCGACGCAATAGTAGATGTCTTCCGATTTTCGTTAGTGGGCCTACTTTGGAAATCTCTGCGTCTCCGCGTTCCTCCGCGGCCTCCGCGGTTATTGTTTTTACCCATAGTTACCCTGAGCCGCGGAGGACCGCAGAGTTGAAATTAATCGCCACCGACTTTCGGGTGACTTGAGATGATCGAGGCGCACGCTTATATTCAAAGTCTGATGAAAGCCGAGTCACAGTTTCCATCATTCGCGGCCGCTACCGACTGGCTTAATTTGGGGCGTGCGAACGCAACGAATCACGATCGCCTCGAAGCTCTGAAGCGAGACGCGAAAGGCCACCCGACACTAGTCCACTTCTGGTCGCTCGGTTCCGAACCATCCACGATCAATCTCATGCAGATTGCCGACTGGCGCGATCAGCGCAGCCGCGAAGGTCTTCGCGTGATCGCAGTCCACTCACCGCAAGCGGCAGCGGAAAAGAAGCAACGTGCGGTCCGCGACGCGATGGAGAGACTCAACTTGATTGAACCTTGCGCGCTTGATAACGAGCACAAGCTGCGACATGAGTTCGATCTTCAAGGCGACGTGCTGCCAGCCTATTTTCTGTTCGACACCGACGGCACGCTCCGTCACGCTGCTCGCGGCGCGGAAGGGCTCGACGAACTCGAGGACGCGCTCGATCGACTGCTCACAGAGTTGCGCGGGAAACACCCGTTTTGTCCACAGTGCGAGATGTTCCTGGATACGCAAGCAATGTTCTGCGCTGAATGCGGGTTGCCGTTGAGTTTGCCTGAAGCGGCCGGCGCACATCCTTACTACGAGACTCATTACCAGGCTTCGCTCCCGACCGTGAGGCTCGTAAATCCCGATCCGCTGATCGGGCGGGTAATCGAAGGTAAGTACGAATTGACAGCGCTGCTCGGCAAAGGCGGCATGAGCGTCGTCTATCGCGCCCGACGCGTGCGCATTGGCGACGACGTCGCAGTCAAGATTCTGATGGGCAAGTTTGTGAAAGACGACGCGGCGTTGGCGCGCTTCCGCCGTGAGGCGCGTGCCGCGGCAATGCTCCATCATCCGAACGTGATCACGATTCACGACTTCGGTGAAACAGACGACGAGCAGACGCCGGCGTTTATCGTGATGGAGTTTGTGAAGGGCACGCCGTTGCGTGACCTGTTGAGTAGTGAACAGAAGTTTCCGGTCGAACGAGCCGTGCGAATGATGCGTGGGATCTGTGCGGGGGTTGGTGCGGCGCACCGTCAGGGCGTGATACATCGCGATCTCAAACCAGAAAACATCCTGGTTGTCGCGCCCGACGACGATTACGAGTTTGAAAGCGTGCGCGTGGTTGACTTCGGTCTGGCGAAGTTACTGGCGGACGCGGACGCAACGCGCAACGCAGCAGTCGTGGTGGGAACGCCGTTTTACATGTCGCCCGAACAATGCATGGGTGAACCACTCGATACGCGTTCGGATGTTTACAGTCTGGG
>DATJKO010000317.1:0-2761 GCA_035491355.1 Pyrinomonadaceae bacterium | reverse complement strand
CGCTGTTGGGACCACCGGTTTTCGAGCGCATGGTCCATAAGACGGGCGTGCCAATCGTTTTCGATTTCGACGACGCGATCTTTGTTTCGTATCGCAGTCCGTCAAATGGCTACTTGAGCTATTTGAAGTTCGCTTCGAAGACGAGAACGACGTGCCGCCTGGCGTCGCACGTCATGGTTGGTAATCCCTATCTCGCGGAGTACGCGCGCCAGGTAAACGATCACGTCACGGTGATTCCGACGACGATCGACACTGAACGTTATCGCGTGCCGCCGCCGAAGTCACAGAACGGTCCATTGGTGATCGGTTGGACGGGCAGTCACAGTACGGTCCAACACCTCGACACATTGCGTGGCGCGTTGAAGAAACTTGCGTCGCGCGATCAGTTTCGTCTGCGAGTGATCGGCACGCCCGTTTACGACTGTCCGCCGATCGACGTCGAAGCGATGCGCTGGCGTGCGGCTACTGAAGTCGACGATCTCGCGCCGATCGACATCGGCGTCATGCCATTGCCGGAAGACAAGTGGAGCAAAGGGAAGTGTGGCGCGAAGGCGCTGCAGTTCATGGGCATGGGCATTCCGACGGTTTGCTCTCCCGTGGGCGTCAACTCGGAAATCATTCAAGACGATCAGAACGGCTTTCTTGCGAGCACCGAAGACGAGTGGGTTGATAAACTGAGTCGCCTTTTGCGCTCGGCGGAACTGCGGCGTCGCCTGGGCCAGGCGGGCCGCGTCACAGTTGAGCAAAAGTATTCAGCGATAAGTCAGGCGCCGCGCGTTTACGAGATTTTCAAGTCTGTTGTTGAGCGGGAGTAGATAGGTCTCCCGCAAAGGCGCAAAGACGCAAAGACAGAAAAGGTGTGAGCTTGATCTAACTTGCGTTTTCCTTTGCGTCTTTGCGCCTTTGCGGGAAACCCAACCACGATGACACAGAGAACCAGCAGATTGCGATTGGTCGTACTCGCTTCGTTCGCGATTTTGCCTTCGTTTCTCAAGCGCGCGTTCTATCGCTGGTTCTTCGGGTATCGAGTTGGGAAACGAGTGCGCATCGGCTTGAGCATCATCGATGCACGCGAGTGTGAGATCGACGACGACGTTTCGATTGGTCATTTGAACGTCGTCACGCGCGTGCAGAAGTTGGTGATCAAAGACCACATGCGCATCGGTCATCTGAACATAATTCGCGGCGGCGACCTCGTCAGTCTGGGACGGTATTCCGAGATCATCAGGCTCAACGAGATCAATTCGATTCCCGATCCCGAAGTGGTCAATCCGATCGATCCGACGTTGGTTCTCGGCGATGGCAGTATCGTGACGACCGGGCATAAAATAGACTTCACCGACCGCGTCGAGATTGGCAATCGAGTGATACTCGGCGGCCGCAACTCCTCGTTGTGGACGCACAACCGGCAACGGACGATGCCGATAACGATCGGGCGGATGGTTTACATCGGATCGGAGATTCGCATGGCGCCGGGCAGCGCGATTCCCGCCCGCTGCATAGTAGGGATTGGCTCGGTAATTACCGCGCGTCTGGAAGAAGAGGGTAAACTGGTCGCCGGCGTCCCGGCCAAAAGCATTAAGGATTTGAGTAGTGAAGATCAGTTTCTGATCGAACGAAAAACGCGCGCCGATCTGCCGGACGATGTATAACGTGCGCGACGTGATCCCAGGGTAGACATGAACACACTTCTCATCGCTTTGCTTCTCGTCGTTGGAGGCGCGGTCATTTACCTGATGCCGGCTTATGGCTCGGGCGCATTGGCCTTTTGCGCGGTCGTCTCGTTACCGACAGTTTTCATCCTCGCGCGCTCCACCAGTGATGAGAAAAAATTTCTTCTGCGGTTGTTCGTGCTCGCACTGGTGGTGCGGATCATCATCGCTTCGGTCATCTATCTCGGGAACATGCAGGAGTTCTTTGGTGGCGACGCGAACACTTATCACATCTTCGGCGAGTCGCTGAACATGTCGTGGCACGGCGACGATTATCACGCCAGTCGCTATGCAGCGTTCATTCAATCCGGCGTCGGCGCGTGGGGCATGCTTTACGTCGTCGCGATCGTCTACGAAGTGCTCGGCGGCAACATGTTCGCGGTGCAGTTGATTAACGCGTCAGTCGGAGCGTCTACGGCGATCGTCGTTTATTACGTCACGGAAATGCTGTTCAGCAACAAACGCGTGTCGAAACTGGCGGCGATCCTGGTTGCCTTCTTTCCCTCGCTGGTCCTGTGGTCTTCGCAGGCCTTGAAAGACGGGCTAATCATCATGGCGCTGGCATTATGCATTCTCGTGACGCTGCGGCTGATGGAGAAGATCACTGTTACGTACCTGGTGATATTGGGACTCTGTTTGGCGTCATTGCTGAGTCTGCGTTTCTACATCTTTTACATGATGGCGGCGGCGGTTGGCGGCAGTTTCGTCATCGGCATGAAATCGGCCGACGCGAAGAGTTTTGTCCAGCGTTTCGTGGCGATTGCGTTGATCGGAATGGCGTTCACCTGGTTCGGGGTGTTGCGCTTTGCGACCGCGCAGTTCCAGCGCTACGGCAACCTCCAGCAGATCAATAACAGCCGTATGGACCAGGCGCGCAACGCCGACTCGGGATTTGCGAAAGACGTTGATGTGGGCACGACGGAGGGCGCGTTGACCGTGATACCCATCGGTCTCCTCTACCTGCTGTTTGCGCCGTTTCCGTGGCAACTCGCTTCGTTGCGACAGGGTATTGCTTTGCCCGAGATGATTATCTGGTGGGCCTCGTTTCC
>DATJKO010000316.1:0-3452 GCA_035491355.1 Pyrinomonadaceae bacterium | reverse complement strand
GTGATGTCGCGCGCGATGCCAAGCACGCCGGTGGTGTGCCCGTCGACGACGAGCGGCGAGTTGTCGACACGCGCGTAACGAAGTCTCCCGTCGTGCGCGAAGTAACGCATTTCATATGTCTGCGGAATTTCGTTTAGTGCGGCGTCGAGCTTCTCCTGGACCAACGCACGATCGCCTTCGTAAACCATCTCAAGCAACGATCGACCAATGAAGCTGCTACGTTGATAACCCAAGCCTCGCAGCGTTGCGCTATTGCACCACTTGAACCGTCCTTCCGCATCGACGGCATAGATCGACTCGCGCGCGCTCTCGAGAATGTTATTCAGCAACGACTGATGTTCGCGCGCGACTGCCTGCACCTTGCGCAGATCCGAAAGATCGCGCGCCGTGCAAACAACGCCGACAGCGTTGTTGTTCTCGTCAAGCACTGGTTCCACTGACACCAGTAACGGTCGTTTGAGGCGCGTGGGCGTAATCTCAATTGTGACGCTGCGACAGGTTTCGAGAGCGTTTTCAACCACGCACGCCTGATCTTCCTCGCTCGTGCGCAGAATCGCGCAGCACTGCCGTCCCAGCAAGAGGCGCGGATGAAGCGCTTCCATCGCCGCCCCCGCGCGGTTCACACGCTTCAACTCGCCGGCGCGATCGAAGATGAAGATACCGTCCGACATCGCATCGAATGTGGTTTCCCACTCGGTTTTGCCACGGGCGACCATTTCAAACAGCTCGGCCTGCGCAATCGCAATCGCGAGTCGTTCCGCAATCGCTTCGACCAGGGATAGCTCGTCTTCATTCCAGCGGCGAATGCGATCCGATTGATGAATACACAACACGCCGCGGAACTGTTCCTTGACGATGATCGGATAGTTGATCTGCGACCGCACCGACAGTTTCTCCGCATGCGCGCGCACGTACTCGCTCAGCGTGGTCGAAGAATCGTCATAGTTCAGCGCGTCGTCAATGATCAGCGGCCGGCCCGTACTCGTAAGGCGGCGTCCAATCGGATCGTTATAATCCATTGCAAACTGCTTGATGCTGGCGACGTCCGGCGCCAGAAACTCATGCTCCAGCGGCGATCCGAACTCTTCGCTGTTGGACAGGAATAGATGAACGCGCGACGCCGCCAATACACGACCCAATTCACGCGTCGCCGTACTAAGCACCTCCGGCAAGCTCAACGAGGCCCGTATCAGCATCGTCAAACGATTGACCAGCGCCTCGCGCTCTGACGTTGCTTCCGCCCTCTGATAAAGCTCGGCCTGGCGAATGGCGATCCCTGTTTGATCGGCGATAGCTTTCGCAAGGTCGATGTCGGCGTCACTCCAGCGCCTGATGTGTTTCGTCGTCGAGAGTGCAAAGGCCGCCGGGACGTCGTCGCCGACGCGGATCGCGACGTACATGATCGACTTCACGTTCGCTTTCGACAGGATGTTGTCGTAAAGATCCTTGATGCGCTCGTCGTGCGCCGCGTCGTAGAAAACGAGGACGCCGGTATGGTCCAACGCAGTAATCAGCGTTTGCAGGTGGGCCAGTGGGAAGTCTGTCGCGGCGGGCTGTACGCCTTCGGCGTGGTATTCCGCGGCGTTCGTCGCGCAATTCCCGCGATCGTCACGCATGAAAAGCGAGCAGCGATCGACGTCGAGGTACGAACCCAACTCACGCACGGCAGTCTGGTAGATCTCGTGACTGTCGAGCGAACAACGAATTGCCTGCGAGATACGATGGCTCATCGCTTCGCGTTGCGCCTGTTGGCCCAACGCTTCTTCCGCGCGCCGGCGCTCGGTTATGTCAACGCCGACACCGGAGATGTAACGCCTGCCGGCTGAATCAACCGTGGGAAACTTGAACACCAGCCAATGGTGCACCGTGCCGTCACCGGCAGGGAGACTCTCAATCGACTCCTGCGGCTGGCCAGTGTCGAGCACTTTCAGATCGTCGCCGTGCGTGTCGGCGGCACTAATCGGCGGCAGCCAGTCGAAACTGGTCCTCCCCTTCAGGAAGCTCAACTTCTGACCAAACACTTTCTCGAACGGCTTGTTCACGTAGACATAACGACCGTCGGCGTCTTTCATGAAAGCGACCGCCGGACTGTTGTCCATGAAGCTGTTGAAAAACGCCTGGCTCTCACGCAACGCTTCTTCCGAGTGCTTTCGTTCAGTCAGGTCACGCGCGATGCCTTGCACGCCCACCGGACGGCCCTCGCGGAAAATCAGTCGCGTGCTGACTTCCAGCCGAATGCGACGTCCCTGTTTGGAGATGATGTCGATCTCATAAACGGTCGAGATCTTCTGCGACGCTTTTTGCGCGATCATGCTGCGGGCGAGATTTAGATACTCCGGCGCAATCACGTCGGCGACGTTCATCTGCATCGTTTCTTCGCGCGTGTAGCCGGTGATCCGTTCGCCGCTGCGGTTCAACGACGTGAAGTTGCCCTGTAGATCGTGCGTGTAGATGATGTCGTTCGCGTTCTCGAACAGTTCGTGATAGCGCTCTTCGCGCTCGCGAATCGACTCGCGCGCCTGCTTCTTTTCCGTAACGTCGCGGAACACAGCCAGTACGCCCGATTGGTTTTCCGCATGGAACGGCAAGCCGGTAACCTCGACGTCGATCTCCACACCGTCGAGACGAATACATTTTTGTTCCGCTAGCGGAGTGGGTTGTTGAAACTGCTGGATGTAGTCGACTTGCTCGTTAACGTGATCGTGATAGTCCGGATGGATTACGGTGAGTATCGATTTGCCGAGCAGGTCGCGCGCGCTCGCGGCGCCCCAGAGTCGCAGGGCAGCGGGATTTAGATATGTGAAGTGGCCGTCACGAAGTACGGCGATGCCGTCGGGCGACAATTCGACCAGCCGGCGATAGCGTTCTTCACTCTCCTTCAGTGCGGCGGCAGCGCGATGTCGTTCGACAAGGCGCGCCACCTTCACCAGCAGTTCTTCGTTTCTGAAAGGCAGGTCGAGATAGTCGTCGGCGCCCGCGTAGAGTCCTTCGATGCCTGCCTCGTCAGCTTTGCGAATACCGCTGATCAGGAGAACAGGAATTGAAGTTGTGCGCGGATCCTGTTTCAGGAGACGGCAGAGTTCGAGACCGCCGATCCGAGGCATCACGACGTCGCTTACGACGACGTCCGGCCCAAACGCATGGGCCATGTCGGACGCTTCTGCTCCGTCGCTCGCAGAGGCCACTTCATAGCCTTCGAGTTCGAGCAGTTCAACCAGAAGTTCAAGGACTCTCCGGTCGTCGTCGACAATCAGGACTCTGCCTCGATCTGAGGTGCTGGTACTCATCTGATCTGTAATTCGGACGGTTTTTACGAACGAGACCTCGTGGGAGGAACGGTCGGGAAGTGGATGTTCGGAGCGAAAAACTCCGGGCAGACACACAAGCCGTCCGGAGTATAACAGGTTTGATACCTGTTTGGGAACAAAGACTTACAGGAACTGGACGCGGGG
>DATJKO010000315.1:0-5296 GCA_035491355.1 Pyrinomonadaceae bacterium | reverse complement strand
CAGTTACTGTGAAATAGCCCTACTGAACTGTTTCTGAGTCTTGTGCCTTTTGCGTCTCTTGTGCCTCTTGTGGTTGGATGATCGCCTTCAACACGCGACCATCCGCGACAGCCGCCAAGGCTTCGTTAGCATTCTTTAGTTGATACGACTCGAGTTTCATCCCTGCCCACAACTGAGGCTTCTCTGACGCAAGCTGAGCGCTGCGATAGAAGTGAGAGAAGTCTGACCCCCAACAACCGCGCACGTCGAGATGCTTCTTGTTCAGATCGAGATGTGGATTGAATGAAGCCTCTCCGTGATCCGTGTACTGGCCGACGACAACCACCGTGCCCGCATCGCGCGTGAAGCGCATGGCCTGGACCACAGCTTCGGGCGCGCCGGTGGCCTCGATCGTTACGTCAGCCCCGCGTCCACTGGTTTGCTCTCGCACCCACGCCAACCGCGCCTCGTCGTTGGCGGTTTCAATGCTTAGTGTTGCGGCGGCTCCGGCTCGTCGTGCCGCCTCCAGTCGAGCTTCCGGCGCGCCGATACAAAGCACACGCAGGGCGCCGCGCATCGGCGCCAGCGCGATCGCGTTCACGCCCACCGGTCCCGAGCCAAGCACGAGCACAGTGTCGCCAATGCGGATGTCGCCGCGTTCGAGCGCGTGCATTGAAGTTGGAAGCGCGCAACCGCCGGCCATGAAAGTTTCCGGCGTGGCGTCGAGTCGAATGCAGCGAGTACCGGGTTTGAGATAGATGTGCGTGGCCCAGCCGCCGCACAGTCCATCATCGAGACCGTACGTGATGCCGTAGACTTTCCGATGCGGACAACGAGTCGAAGCTTTCGCGACCAGGCAGTACCAACAGGCGTTGCACGTTCGATGAACATCGAGAAACGTGACGCGATCGCCTTCGCGAAACGCGTGGCCGTTGACGTCAAGCAGTTCGCCGCGAATTTTTTGCAGCCGCCCGACTGACACGTGTCCCGGAACAAGCGGGTAGGGAACACCCGCGAGCCGCCCGGCTTGCAAGTGAACGTCAGTGCCGCAGACTTCCGACAACTCGACTTCGAGCAGCGCCGAGTCGTTTTCGAGATCCGGCTCTGCTACTTCACGCAACTCGACGGGACTTTTTGGTTCAGGGATAACGGCAACGATCGGCATCTATAGACCTCACTTGAACAGCGGCAATAATATCTGTATAAGAAGCTCCGTGCCACAGAGTCGCCATAGAAAAATCACACGGGCGCGCAAGAGAGTGCACAATCCCTACGCGCCACCCAGGCCACGCCCGCAGACCCAGAACGCTCGTAATCAGTACGTGCGTATCGGTGTGATCGCATTGGTCCTTGCGTTTGCCGGTACTGCGGTGGTCTATGTCATCACACGGCGCGCGAATCCTGCGGGAACGGAAGTCGTAACGGATTCGGGTTTGAAGTACGTGGATCTCAAAGTAGGCGATGGAGCGAGTCCCAGACCAGGGCAGACGCTGATAGTCAATTACTCCGGGACACTTGAAGACGGAACCCCGTTTGATAGTACCACCGGGAAACCGCCCGCGAATTTTCAGCTCGGCACCGGTGGTTTGATCAAGGGTTTTGAAGAAGGTCTGTCGACGATGAAGGTTGGCGGCAAACGTAAGCTCATCATTCCCGGCGACATCGGCTACGGCGCCATGGGTCGTCCGCCGAAAATTCCACCCAATTCCACGCTACTGTTCGATGTCGAGCTCGTCGGCATCCGATAGACCAATACTGCGGTCAGACGCTGCGTAAACAGGTCGAACAAGAGCTCAAGGACGCGCGAAAAAACCACTGACAATCGCTGGAATCAACGCTTGAATCGAGCAAGCCCGCCGCGTGCGGGCTTTTTTGTGTCTGCGATTGCTTACTAATCTGCGCGGCGTTAATCTGCATCCATGAGTAACGACACACTGACTATCACTGATAATCGAACCGGCAAAGAGTACGAACTGCCGATCGAGAACGGCACGATCCGCGCAATGGATCTGCGTCAGATCAAAGCCGCCGACGACGACTTCGGCCTGATGACTTACGACCCGGCATTCATGAATACCGCCTCGTGCAAAAGCCGCATCACCTTCATAGATGGCGACAAAGGCATACTCGAATATCGCGGCTATCCGATCGATCAACTTGCTGAGAAGAGCACTTATCTGGAGGTCGCATACCTGTTGCTGAACGGCGAGCTGCCCACCGAATCGCAGCTCAAAGAGTGGACCAGTAACATCACTTATCACACCTTTATCAACGAAAGCATCAAGAAAGTAATCGACGGTTTTCACTACAACGCGCATCCGATGGGTATGTTCGAAGCGACGCTAGGCGCGCTTTCGACTTTCTACCCGGACGCGAAAGACATCTTCAACACGGAGTGTCGTTGGAAACAAATCTACCGCCTGATCGCGAAGGTGCCGACGATCGCGGCCTTCGCGTTTCGTCACCGCATCGGCATGCAGTACTCGTATCCCGACAACGATTTGAGTTACGAAGGCAACTTCCTCAACATGATGTTCAAGACGACGGAGTTGAAGTATCAACCCAACCCCGTGCTTGAACGCGCGCTTACCGTGCTTTACATCCTGCACGCCGATCACGAGCAGAACTGTAGCACCAACGCGATGCGCAGCATCGGCAGCGCACACACGGATCCGTTTTCCGCGCTGGCCGGCGCAGCGGCAGCGCTTTATGGCCCACTACATGGTGGCGCCAATGAAATGGTGCTGCGAATGTTGAAAGAGATCGGATCTGTCGACAAGGTGCCGGAGTACATCAAGCGCGTAAAGGCCGGCGAGTTTCGCCTGATGGGTTTCGGACACCGCGTCTACAAGAACTACGATCCGCGCGCGCGCATCATCAAGCAGGTCGCCTACGAAGTGTTCGAGGTAACCGGAAAAGATCCCTTGCTGGACATCGCTCTGGAGCTCGAGCGAATCGCGTTGGAAGACGAGTACTTCGTCAAACGACGGCTGTATCCAAACGTCGATTTCTACTCGGGCATCATTTACCAGGCGATGCGTTTCCCGGTGGACATGTTTCCGGTGATGTTTGCGATTCCGCGTACTTCGGGCTGGCTGGCGCAGTGGGTCGAGTTGTTGGAGGATGAAGACCAGAAGATCGCGCGTCCGCGGCAGGTCTACCTGGGCCATCGCACCCGAGACTATGTTCAGTTGTCCGAGAGGAACTAGTCCTCGACCATTCGGGCGGCGATTTCTTTCAACAACTTCGCACAGACAGTTCCGGTGATGTGAAGTGGGTCCATGCGCGGATTGAACTCGACGATGTCCGCGCCCACGACCTTTCCTTTCATCCGCTGAATCAAGTCGATTGCCTGACGCGTGGACATCCCACCGGGTTCACGATGAGAGACGCCAGGCGCGAATGCCGGATCGAGCGCGTCAATGTCGAATGAGATGTAGACGGGCGAGTCGAACACGAGTTCCAGGTCGGCGCGCAACTGCCGCATCTCGATCGCTTCCACGCCAAACTTCTTCACTTGCTCGCGCTGGTGCGCATTGAACGTGCGGATGCCGACCTGCACCAGTCGCTTCACCAGTTTCTCTTCCATGATGCGCGCGAATGGACTGGCGTGCGAATTACGATTCCCCTGGTAACTGTCGTAAATGTCGGGATGGGCGTCGAAGTGGAGAATGCTAAGGTCTTTATACTTGCGCGCAAACGCTCGCACGATCGGATAGGTGATCGAATGATCGCCGCCCAGCGAGATCGGCGACAAACCGTCGGCGATGAGCGTATGCAACGAGTTCTCGATCAACGTGAACATCTTGCTGCCGGCCACCGGTTCGATATCGCCGGCGTCGAAGATGATCGACTCGCCAGAAAGATCGGTCCCGTTCTCGGTCGTGAGGTGCCATGCATCGGAACGTAGGGCCGCGCGAATCTGTGGTGGCGCGTCGGCAGCGCCTTTGGTGAAAGACGAGTTCTCGTCGTAACGAATTCCGATCAGCGCTAGTTTGTTTGGCATTGACCTGGGCTAACGGGGGAAATGAAGCTGGTACAGGCGGCAGGGCTCGAACCTGCGACCTTCTGATTCGAAGTCAGACGCTCTATCCAACTGAGCTACGCCTGCGTGACCGGCTAATTTAACCATATATCTAGAAAGAAGACACGGAGAAGGAGAGACACGGAGAAGGAGAGACGCGGTGACGCGGGGATCTCCGTCGCCCGTCGCCGCGTCTCCGCGTCTCTCCTTCTCCGTGTCTCCTTGTCTCCGCGTCGTCACCCTAGGTCTTGTTCTGGAAATGATGGCGAACGTAGCGGACGAGTTCGTCGATTTCCTGGCCGCTGAGTTTATCGTGGAACGCGGGCATCTCTTCCTCGCCGCTGGTGATGGTCTTCTTCAGCTTGTCGTCTGTGTGTTTGATCGCGTGATCCGACTTCAACGATGCAACTTTAATCTGCTTGTCGTTGACTTTCACAAGTCCGCCTTCACCCTTTGGACCATGACAGCCGTCGCAGTGCTTCTGGTAGTTCGCCTGGGCGGCGGCGAACGGATCAGCCGACCCTGCCGGCGACGGCGCGGCTGGTGATGCCGCGGCGCGGCTGGGAGTTGAGGTGTTGGTCGGCGTTGCGGTTTCAGTGCAGGCGACGCCCACGAGGGCCAGCGCGGCACACGTCAATACAAGCGAGATCAGTTTCATCAGTTTTTCTCCGTTTTCTGGTTTCGTCACAGATAACACAAGTCAGCGCAATCTGTGAACCCACTCGGCAATCTCTCTCATTTGGGGCTCAGTTAGCTTCTCGGAAAACGATCGCATGGGCGGTTGTAGACCGTAAGCTTCGGGGTTCTTTAGTAGACCAACGATGTCGTCAACGTTGCGTTGCGGTTTTGCGCCGACGCCGGTCAGGCGTGGGAAATGCACCTGGCCCTGCTGCGCGCCTTCGCCGTTGCGGCCGTGACAGTTTGAGCACCACTTCTCGTAGAGGACCGGAGCAGCTCGCGTTGCCACCGGCGTACTGTCCTGACGCGCGAGTTGCTCGCGCACACGCGGATTTCTGTAATCGCTAATGTACGAAGCCGTGGTCATTACCAGAATTATCAACGCGCCGCCGCCGAGAATCACACCACCGATCGATCTGTGAAGCGGTAGTCGGCGTAGAAAGATAAGCGCGAGCAGGGCAAGCCCCGGCAACACCAAACCGATGATCGATCCCAGTCCGCCCGGGACGTATTTCAACGATTGATACAACCAAAGGAACTGCGCGCCTGGCCGCGGCAGATAGTCCGGCGGCACTTGCAGCGCTGATGGCCCAAGCGGAGCATGAAACTTCAACG
>DATJKO010000314.1:0-1841 GCA_035491355.1 Pyrinomonadaceae bacterium | reverse complement strand
GTGCGTCTCGTGGTGGCGGTCGTCCAGTTCGTCATTCGTTTGAATGGCTGCAATGAGAACTCGTGTTTCGGCAATACCTCGCCAGTTGCCTCGCGCAGTCGCACGGTGCCGATCGCGAAAATAAGAATCGCCGTATTGAAGATGACGCCGATCACGAACACGAGCCAACCGGGAACGAACCCCACCGCGGCACGTTCGATAAAAGCGTCGAAGTCGCGCGCGGGCAGCGGCGACAGGTAAACCTTCAGGTTCCAACTCGCCGCGAGCAGCGCGAAGATCCACAGGTAGTTGCGGCGCAAACGGCGACCGACTGCTTCCCACTCCGTGATCGTAAAGTGTGGCGTCGTCAGGTCGGCGGCCAGATGTTCCGCCCACGACTCTTCAGCGGGTCTGTTTTCCGGCATCAGCAGGTGCGCGAAAAATCCCGTTTCGAGTATGCGCACGCGGCTCGACCAGATCTCGTAATAGCGATAACGGCGCGCTTCCATCAAGAGAAAAATCACGACGAGTATCGAGTTGATCGGGATCACGAAGTGTGGGTTGTGCGGCGAGCTGAAGACAAACGAGAGCGTCGCGCCCGCGGTAATCACGGCCCAGTTTGTCGTCGTGTCGAGACGATTGCGCCAGGTGTTTGAGCGTTGCACTTCACCGCGGTAGAAATGGATCATCGCGGTGTTGAATTCGCCCGGCGTGAAGCGACGCATTAGCGCTGCCGGCGACTGGGTAGAGACGTCGGCTGACGGGTCGACCGCTGCCGGCTGTCTGACCCTGCCGGTCACTCTATCTGACGTGAGTTGACTGCTGCCTCTTTGACTTCCTTCGGTGGTCATGGGACGTGAAAACTAGCTGGAGCGCGCGGACCAGATTGGGGCGCGGAACTCCGGAAGTTGATGATAACACGCGCAACGGTTGGATGCTGAATTAAGTGAGGTCGTCTGGAGACGCCGAGGATCATGCTCCTCCAAAGGCGCAAAGAGCAAAGGCGCCAAGCGAATCAACGAATTCAGGATGTGCTTTCTTTGCGCCTTTGCGGGAAATCTTAGTTAACGGGGCCGTTCTTGACGTGTTTCGGCGCGCACCCTATAGTGGCCGTTCGGCTGTTTGAAGGCTGTTTGAAGGAACCAAGCTGCGTGAATACCGCCGCGGAAATTGAGGTTGACGAGCGCTGGATGCGACAGGCGCTGGCCGCCGCTAGCGAAGCTCAGGCACGCGGCGAAGTGCCAATCGGCACGTGCATCGTCAGCGAAGACAAACTCATCGCCCTCGCCGGCAATCGCACTCGCACCGACTGCGATCCCACAGCCCATGCGGAAATCGTCGCCCTCCGCGAAGCCGCCGGTAAACTCGGCAACTACCGGCTCACCGAAGTGGATGTTTACTCGACGATCGAGCCTTGCGCGATGTGCGCCGGAGCGCTCATCCAGGCTCGAGTGCGACGGTTGATTTACGGCGCTGCTGACGAGCGCGCAGGCGGCGTCATCAGTCGTTTTCGCATCTGTGATACGGACTTTTTGAATCACCGGATTGAAGTGCAATCAGGCGTCCTGGAAGAAGAATGCCGGACCCTGATGCAGGAGTTTTTTAAGACGCGGAGAGGTCGCATAGTGGATTAGTGCACCGGTCTCGAAAACCGGAGAGGCTTAACGGCCTCCGTGGGTTCGAATCCCACCCTCTCCGCCACAGGACTGATAAAACCAGCCGCAGATGAACGCAGAGGAACGCGGATCAGAAATGAGGAGTAGTTCTGATCCGCGTTTATTTGCGTTCATCTGCGGCTAAATTCTTTAGTGGCGGACGGTGATCCAGGATTGAGAACATTTAACCACAGAGGCACCGAGACA
>DATJKO010000313.1:0-6590 GCA_035491355.1 Pyrinomonadaceae bacterium | reverse complement strand
GACCGACATCCAGGGCGCGTTTGCACAACTTCCGCCCAATTCGATCAGCGGCGCAGCGCTGTTGGGCCAGGACTCGGGCCAACGCCAGTTTGCGACGACGATCAAACGAGGCGAATCAGCCACCGTGAAGTGGCGTTTGCATGCGCAGGTGACCGGTGAGGTCACGGCGTCGTACGTGAAAGTTGGCGAGGGTGTCAGCGCCGGACTCACGCTTGTTACCGGCGTGGGCGATCGGAACATTCCGCTGTCCCCCGATTCACTGATCCTTCCTGAACCCGTCAAACATCTACCGTCAGACACAGTGGAGAACGCCAGGGCGTTACTGGGCCAGGCATGGAGTATCGCCAATGCTCCGGCTGGTTCGCTGCCGCAGGGCATCACGAAGGTGACGAAGCAGACAGTCGTCAATCGTGCTGTCGAGCTCGGAATTGCAGGACTGAGAGTAGACTTTGGGGAACCGGTTACGGTGTCACTCGATACCGTGCTCCGCGATTGGCTGGGTGAGCTGCAAGACGTTCCCGATCCGGGATTTGCCGATACGCAACGCAACACGCGGTCAGGTTACGAATGGTTTGACAGCGTCGGGTCGCAGTTCTACGAGCGTCTCAACGGACCGTCTGCCATCACTCCACTGGCTCTACATCAGGAGTTTGCCAACACTGAATTGCCCCGTTCGCGGTTTATTTCCGCACTCGTCACTCATGCGAATGGATCTGCAATCGTCGGCACTCGATTCCTCGACGCGCAGGGCAAGCAAGTCGGCTTTGGCGCCACGCCAGACGAACGCAACGGCGATTTGGACCAGGGCAGTTCGTTGCGTCTGTTCCAGAAGGACATCATCACGGGCGCCATCACCAATGCCGGCCAGATGCTGGTCGTGTCGAATCCAATCGCTGACAGCTGGACGCTGGAGTTGAACGGTTGGCAGACCGGCAGTGTCGATCTTTCACTCGTCGCGCCCACGAACAGTTCGGCTTACAACCTGTATAGCTGGAGTGGGATCCAGATCACGCAAGGTGGGAAGTACCGCGTGCGGTTCAGGCCGCTGGCGTTAAGCAACGTACCCGTGCTCGAAGAGTCTCACGACGGCGTTTGGCAATCGGCGAATGTGACCGCCGCTGTTACGCCGCTAACACAGCCTGCGCCGCGAGTGGTCGGCGTCATCCAGGTCACGCCGAGTGTAGTAGCCGGTGGAGACAAGTATGGTCGTTTAGTCGGCATCTTATTCTCGAAGCCGATGCTGCAGGATCAGGCGCAAACGGTGTCGCGTTACAAGATCGGTGGTGGCGCACTAAAAGATTCAAATCCCGCCCAGCAAGTTGGTGACCCCATCACTGTCACCGGCGCTAAGATCGATTACGGGAATCGCTTTGTCTTTCTGAGTCTTAACTCGACGATCGGTCCATACCTCGACCGTGACCTCACCATCACCAGCATGATGGACACGCGGCGTCTGGCGCTTTCGCCTGCGCCAGTGACCACCATGATCGAACCCAGAGTTTCGCCTGAAGGCATTCCACCGGGCGCATATCTGACGGGACGCGTGATGGGCGCTGACGGCACTCCGGTGCCGAATGCAACCGTGATCTTCTGGGCACAGGAATGTCCTGATCCGACGTTGCTTCTGCCTCCCGAACCCGAACCGATCGTCGTCAAGCGAACGGATTCACAGGGACGGTATGAAATCGATTACGTGCGCGACAGCGATTGCGCGCCGCTGAACATCTCCGTCACCAATCCGATCACGCATTCTGAAAAACGATTAAGTTCACCCGTTGCCTATGACGGACAGCACATGGTGCTGGACATCGTCTTTCTCGCGCGCGGAAATGTCGAAGGCAACATCACGAGCGGCGGTCAACCGATGCCGCGGGCCTTCGTGCGTATTGTGCCTGACCTCGACGTCATCGGGACGAAGGTGGTCCAGGCCGATCAAAACGGCCATTACGTTGCGACCGATATTCCGGTAGGTAACGTTTCGGTTCTCGCAGTGGGAGAGGGCGCGTCGCACAACGCGTCGGGCTTCAACGCCGGCACGATTCCTGGTCCAGGCCAGACAGCCTTCATCAACGTTTCTCTACAAAACATCGCCGGCGTGGTGCGCGGTCATGTCTATAACTCCGAGCAGACCGCCGCTCCCGGCGCACTGGTTGTCGCTTACGCGGTGATTCCCGGTTTCCATTCGACCACACGCGGCGATGGGGCCACGGCTGTCGGTTACGCTTTTGCCGATCGCGACGGCAGTTTCACGATCGCAAACCTGCCTGTTCAAGACATCAAACTCGAAGTCACTGATTACGTGAACGGTGTTAACGCTCAACAGAGTGTTCAATTGAGTAATACGACGCCTGAAGTCAACGGACTGGTCATCGTCTTACCGGGAACCGGTACGGTTACTGGCCGCGTCACGGATGATGTCGGCACGCCTTTGCCGAATGTCTTTGTGAGCAGCTCGGGGCGCGCAGTGCAAACTGATAGCTTCGGCAATTATAAGCTCCAGAGTCTCCCCGCCGGGACACGCGGCATCTCTGCTTTCGACCCAGTTACACAACGTCTTGGGTCAGCGTCGGCCCAAGTAAACGTCGACCAAACGACCAGCGGCATCAACATCGTGATCCTGCGGCCGAGCACGCTGCAAGGAACGGTCTATCTGATCAAAGAAGGGACCACGACACCGGTGCCGGCCGCTGGAGTCGAAGTGTCGGCTGATGGCTTTACGATCGTTCAGACTAATGCACAGGGTCAGTACACGATCTCCAATGTTCAGTCTGGAGATCTGCTCATGCGTTTTGTGCACCCGAAGGGTTACGCAGTTAATTCCCCGATCAAGCTGTTGCCAGGTGAGACGCTCACGCGTGACGCGACTCTTCGGCCCGGTACGATTCACGGCAAAGTTTTCCAACCAGATGGCGTAACTCCGGTGATCGCGCAGTTGACCATCCGCGTTCCGCGTCCGGAGCCTACGCGCGGATTCGGTTGGGGCATGATTTCAACCGAGCCACCGCTGTCGACTCAATCAGCAGCAGACGGCACGTACTCGTTGACGGGCGTAAACCCCGGCACGTACCGCATCACGACTTCAAACGTTTTCTTCCCGACGCCGGTGAGTGCAGGTGGAACTCTGCCTCCCGGCGGCAACGAAGAGACCAACCTAACACTTGTCAGCACACTCGCCGGAAAGATCCAAGGCAACATCTTCCAGGCTGACGGCACAACGTCGGCTGGTCCAGGCATGCGCGTGACACTTAGCGGTGGTTCGCTCGCGCCTGCGACCGTTATCACTGATGAGAACGGCCATTATGAATTCGGCGAAGTTTTCTCGGCCGGCAGTTATGCGCTTACCGCGACCGATCCGGTCAGCGGCAACTCAAATCGGATCTACATTTCGGTTGAGAAGAATAAGGACGCGGTGTTCGACCTGCGTCTGCTAGGTACGGGGACACTCCGCGTTCAGGTACTCGACGGCGCCGGCCAGCCTGCAACAGGCGGTAGTGTGACCATCGACGGCACGGATTATCCAAACTCGCATGGCTTTGCCAATGTCCCAGTGGGTGGTAACGGCCAGGTCACCTTCAACAACTTGCCGGAAGGTTCGTACGCAGTTTCCGCTACGCGATTCGGACTCGGTGGCCGCGTCTCGGCGAGAGTCTTGCTCAACTCGACCGTGGATGTGTCGGTTCAACTTCAGGCGACCGGTACTGTCGAGGGACGCGTCTTCATGCCCGACGGCACCACTGCGATCAGCCTCGCAGATGTCCAACTACGCGTAGGCGGGCGCTCAGTTGGTTACGCCGTAACTTCCGAAGGACCGGACGTTGGGAAGTTTACGTTTGTGAACGTACCGACGGGCGAGTTCACGCTCGATGTTTTCGACAATCATACCGGACGTGTGGGCCGCGCCGCGGGCACGGTCACCACGCAGGGTGAAACTGTTGTCGTCAACGTGCTGCTGCTTCCAATCGGAGCGGTTAGTGGTCAGGTCACCGCAAACGGCGTCGGTGTGGACCATGCTTCGGTTCGCATCAGTGCAGACGGCTCAGGCGTGCGCGGTGCGAATGCTTTCGCCACTACAGATCCGACAGGGCATTACCGCTTCACTGGAATTCCGGCTGGTCGCTTTGTGATCACTGTGTCTGACGCGCCTGGCGGTCAAACAGGTTCGGCTTCCGGCACGATCTCGGGAACAGTCGAGCCATTGCCTGACACGATCGTCAACATCGCGCTCGAGCCAAGTCAGACCGTGAACGGCACGGTTTACCGGTACGGTGGAATTCAACCAGTACCAGGCGCGCAAGTGACGATCACCGTCGCCGGCCGCGTGTTCACGACGTCGACAAACGATCAAGGCGCCTACTCGCTCGCGTTCGTTCCGCTCGGAACTGTTTCGGTTCGCGCTGAAGCTCCGGTTGGTTATGACCGGGGCGAAGCTGCGCCCGTTACGGGAACGCAGGTGGGCGGGACCATCACTGCGAACGTGACGATGAATGGCGTCGGCGTCGTTTCGGGCACTGCGCTCGACAGCAACGGCACGCTCCTCACTTCGGGCACCGTCATTTTTACTAACTCCGCGTGGAGTCCGGCTGTCGTCCTTAACGCTTCAGTGCAGCCGAACGGACAGTATGAGTTCACAGGCGTTCCCGCGGGCAACTTCTCGTTGCGCCTGACAGTACCAGGTCGCGTCGCAGTCGGTTCCGCTTCGGGAGTTGCGCTGGCGAACGAGACAACGAACGTTGCGCTGCAATTGGAAGATGCAGGATCAGTAACGGGTCGAGTTCTTGCTGCTGACGGTTCGACTCCGGTCCAGGGCGCTTCCGTTTCCGTTACCCTCAATCGTCCGAGCGGACAGGTCAGTTTCTTTGCTCATACCGCCGCGCAGGGAATCTGGATTCTGAACAACGTGCCGCTCGGCACGCTCGACATCAAGGTCACCGATGAAGTTTCGGGTGGCATTGCGCGCGCGAAAAACGTCGTTCTCGCGACCAACGGACAAACCGTCGACGTTGGCACGATGTTGCTCGACAGCACACCGATCAGCATTGCCTCAGTCGAGCCGGCGAATGCAGCAGTGACGGTGCCGACACATGGAACGGTCGTCACTATTACTTTCTCCGAACCCGCCGAGACGAGCACTGTTCACGGCGGAACTGTTCAACTGCAACTCAACAACTCAGCCATCGGGACCACCCTCGCACTTTCAAGCGACGGTCGCGTGGTGACACTGACGCCACTCAATCCCCTCGCGGAAAGCACGCTTTACAAAGTCTTCGTCAATCAGGTTGAGGATAAGGCGGGACTGCGTCTGGCGAGCGCGTTCAGCTCTACTTTCACAACTGCTGATGAAAGCGCTCCTATCGTTAACTTAAGCAGTCCAGCAGGCGGTGCGACGGAAGTTGCGCCTGGCACGAACGTCGTAATTACGTTCAACGAGCCGATCGATAACACTGCGAATCTTGCCGACATACTCAAGGTCACAGTCTTCCAATCGAGCGATCCGCCGCTGCCCGGCAGTTACACGCTGTCTACAGATAATCGCGTCGTGACGTTCACGCCTCCGGCCCCGCTCGCTGACAGCACGCATTACACGATTACAGTGAACGGACAACGCGATGCGGCTGGTAACACGCAGACCCAAGCGTTTGTCAGCAGTTTCACTACCCAGGATCGGACGGCGCCGATCGTCGATCCGTTACCGATCGACGGCACAATTAAGCGCGTGTTCAAGCCGACGATCATCGCCACCTATCACGACAATCTCTCTGGTATTAAGACGAATACGGTTGTACTTACTGTTGATGGCGTAAACGTCACGCAGAACGCGAGTGTGACCGGCAGTCAGGTTAGTTACACGCCGAGCATTCCACTTGCGGGAGGACATCACGTCGTAACTGTGCAGGTGGCTGACAACGTGGGCAATGTGAGCGCGCTGCGCACGGCCAGCTTCGACATCGACGATTCTGGTCCGGCCATCTCGAGTTTCACGATCGGCGGCGCGCCGGCCGTTGACGGAATGTTTGTGACCTCGTCGCTACAGCCAGTCTTCGCAATTGCGTACACAGACGATACCGGCATCAATGTTTCAGCGTCACAACTGCTGTTCGCGCCGCAAGGCTCACCGTTGGTTCCTGTCGCCGCGACAATCACCCAAACGGGTCTTACCTGGCAGCCTCCGGCATTCCTTGCTGAAGGCCAGTACGCGGTGCAGGCCATCATCACGAACAACCTCGGCACGAGTTCGACGACCGGGGTAATCAACTTCACTCTTGACGTCGATGCTCCGGAGATCACGAACGTCACACCGGCAACCGGCAATCAGCACGGCGGCACGACTGTGACGATCACCGGTGCGCGACTCTTGAACACCGGTGGAAGCGCTCCGACTGTCACCATCGGCGGCAACCCGACACAAGTAACTAGCGCGGTCGCCGGTACGCCTGACCAGCTCACCGTTATTACGCCGGCGGGTGTGCCTGGACCAGCCACGATTCGCATCAGCACCGACCGCGGCACAGGTGTTCGGGTTGGGGGTTTCACTTATCAAGCAGATCCACGAACACCGTTCGTTACCGAGCCGGACACAGTCCTTCTCTGGC
>DATJKO010000312.1:0-4043 GCA_035491355.1 Pyrinomonadaceae bacterium | reverse complement strand
CAGGTTTTTTGATGTTCCTGATCAGCGGTATTGCCGAGAACAATCGCGCGCCGTTCGATCTCCCGGAAGCGGAGTCGGAGCTGGTTGCCGGTTTTCACACTGAATACTCCGGCATGCGCTGGTCGTTGTTCTTCATGGCTGAGTATGCCGCGATGGTTGTTGTGACGGCGGTGGCGACGACGGTGTATCTCGGCGGCTGGTACTTCCCGTTTGTGCACCGGCTCGAGGAGAGCGGTTATCACAATCTTTACGTGCTGGTGAGCGTGCTAGTCTTTCTAATTAAGGCGTCAATCATTCTTTACGTCTATTTCTGGTTGCGCTGGACGTTGCCGCGTTTTCGTTACGACCAGTTGATGGACATCGGTTGGAAGTGGCTAATTCCTTCAGCGCTCATCAACATCGTGCTGTCGGCGTTTGCAGTGTTCTTGGTGCAGGCGTTAAATGGTTGGCGAGGGATACAGACGATCGAAGCGCTCGACCGCGGACTGAACCTGACGGCGACCGGGAAAGGCGTGACGATCGCGTTCGGCATCGCCGGTCTCTTTATCACCGGCGCGCTGCTCGCGCGGATTAACTGGCGCTCGCGCGATTTCAACTTGAAGACGCAACGACGAAATATCCGACTCGTGAACGTGCCGAAAGGGAAGCCAGCCAGGGCGTGAAGTCATTGGCAATTACTTGGAAGGTGACAAATGGCGTTAGTTAAAACCCCGAAACCAACACTCGCGCAGAAGCTCAAACGCTTTTTCTTTATCGATCTAATTAAGGGGATGGGACTGACGCTGAAGTACAACCTCGGCGCGATCACCGACAAGGACGCCGTCGCCGGGAAGGGAATCTATACCGAACAGTATCCGAAGGTCCGTCCGGACGTGGCGCCGCGCTTTCACGGTGCGCCGCGTTTGAACATGGATCCGGAAACGCACGACACGCTTTGCATCGCCTGCAACCTTTGCGCGATCGCGTGTCCGGAAGACTGCATCGACGTGATCGCCATGGACGTAGAGATTGTCGTGGCCGGCAAACCGCGCCGGAAGAAAGTGCTCGACGAGTTTATCTTCGACACATCGCGTTGCATGTTCTGCGCACTCTGCCAGGAGGCCTGTCCGACGTCGTGCCTGGAGTTGACGCAGGATTTCGAATTGGCCACCTACTCGCGCGCCGGCTTTGTCTGGAACCGCGAAATGCTCGAGCAGGGCCGCGAGACTGTTAAATATACGAGTTAGAGCTTTGTGCTTTGTTCTTTGTTCTTTGTCAGTGGTCCGTCGTCAGTGGTCAGTGGTACTTCGAGCATTAACCAGAACTACGGACTACTGACAACTGACAAAGAACAAAGAACAAAGCACAAAGAACAAAGCTCAAAGCACAAAGAACAAAGCTCAAAGCACAAACACCATGACCCTTTCGGGCTACGAAGCCCTCTTCTTCTGGATCTTCGCGCTGTCCGCGATCTTCGCGGGGTTGTTAACCGTGATGGCGCGCAATGCTGTCCATAGCGCGCTGTTTCTGATTTCGTCGCTCGTATCCGTGGCGGCGCTGTTTGTGATTGCCGGCGCGGAGTTCATCGCCGGCGTACAAATACTGGTCTATGTCGGCGGCGTGATGGTGCTCTTCCTGTTCGTGATCATGCTCGTCAACGTCGGCGCCGAAGAGACGGGCCGGGAAGAGATCTTCAATAAGCAGAAGCAGGTGACGGCGAGCTTGATCTTCTGTTTCCTGTTAGTCGGCGGAGTGCTCTACGCAGTGAGCGAGGGCTATCGCGGTTTGCAGGCGATGAATTCTCAGAAGGTGGCTGAACAAACAGCGCTACAAGCCGCGCGCACTCAACGACTCGGTACCGGGGCGACGGGCACCAGCCGCATTACGGAAGACACCCAGAACCTCGGCGCGCTGCTGTATCGCTACGGATCGCTGCCGTTTGAAATCGCGAGCGTGTTGCTCCTCGTTGCGATCATCGGCTCGGTGATGTTGGCCCGTACGCTCAAACAGGAAGCGTCCGCTGACGATGTGGATCCCGAAACGCTGCAGGAAGAGATAGCGAGCGACCCGGAGCTCGCGAAGTTGGAACTACGGTCGGAATGACATGCTGAACTTTTTCATCCCAACATTGGCGTTCTTGTTTCAGTCGCGGTTAGTAGATGGTCTGTCACGGATGTGGGAGTCGGCGAAGCAGCCCGACCTTTCGAAGTTTCTCGTGGTCGGCGCACTGCTCTTCATCATTGGCGTCGCGGGAGTTCTGACCCGACGCAACATCATCGTGATCTTCATGTCGATCGAGTTGATACTCAACGCCGCGAACCTCAACTTCATCGCGTTCTCGCGCTACTTGCAGGTGACGAACCCCGCCAACGCTGTGGCGGGACAACTGTTCGCTGTGTTCGTGATCGTCGTGGCCGCGGCGGAAGCGGCGATCGGCTTGGGAATCGTGATTGCGCTCTACCGGAACAAGGAAACGATCTGGGTTGACGAGATTGATTTGCTGAAATGGTAACCGTTGTCCGTAGTCAGTGGTCCGTTGTCAGTAGAAACAACAACGGACTACTGACGACTGACCAATGACATGTATAAATACATCTGGCTAGTCCCCCTGCTTCCACTGATCGGCGCGGCCATCAACGGCCTATTGGGCCGGAAGCTTCGCTTTTCAGAACAACTGATTGGTGGCATTGCTGTCGGATCTGTGGCGCTGGCTTTCCTCATCAGCGTCGCGGCGGTGTATTCCTACGGTTTCGGTGGGCACGCACATTGGCCCAATCCGTACCTAACGAGCCAGGACGGTTTTAGCTTCGACTGGATTCCCGGCGGCGCAGTCAGCGTTAACGCACATTCCCATACAGCAGAGGGCGCGAGCGAAGGAACGAAATACGCGCTGCTCAACGTCGAATGGAGTTATCAACTCGATCCGTTGTCGGCAGTGTTCATGCTGATCGTGACCGGCGTCGGCCTCTGCATCTTCGTTTTCGCGACCGGGTACATGCACGGCGAGACGGGTTTCTACCGCTTCTTCGCCTACATGGGCCTGTTCATGTTCGCCATGCTCGTGCTGGTGATGGGCTCAAACTTCCTGATGATGTTCGTTGGTTGGGAAGGGGTGGGTCTCTGTTCGTACCTGCTAATCGGTTACTACTTCCAGCGCCAGGAAGCAGCGAACGCTTCCCGCAAAGCGTTCATTACGAACCGCGTCGGCGACTTCGGTTTCGCACTCGCAATCTTCGGCATCATCGCGACGTTCGGCAGCGCGCAGTACACCGAAGTCTTCAATCTCGCCAAAGGATACCCGATCGAAGCAATCGGACACTGGGGTGTGCTCTCGTGGATAGCGCTGGGTCTTTTCATCGGCGCCTGCGGTAAGTCGGCGCAGCTTCCACTACATGTCTGGCTGCCTGACGCGATGGCCGGACCGACGCCTGTGTCGGCATTGATTCACGCGGCGACAATGGTGACCGCCGGTCTCTACATGGTGACGCGCACGAACGTCATCTTCCAGCACTCGCAAACGATGTTGCTGGTGGTTGCGCTCATCGGTATGGCGACCGCGATCTTCGCTGCCATCATCGGTATCACGCAGAACGACATCAAGAAGGTCCTGGCGTATTCAACCGTTTCGCAGCTCGGCTTCATGTTCATGGCCGCCGGCGTCGGTGCGTTTGCCATCTCGATCTTCCACGTGATGACGCACGCCTTCTTCAAGGCGCTCATGTTTCTCGGCGCGGGCAGCGTGATTCACGGCATGCACCACGAGCAGGACATGCGACGCATGGGCGGGCTGAAGAAGTACATGCCCTACACCTATTGGACGTTCTTTGCCGGATGGTTGGCGATTTGCGGCATCATTCCGTTCAGCGGCTTCTGGTCCAAGGACGAGATACTTTGGAACGCCGCGTCGACGACGGTCATTCCCTTAGGTTGGCTGGTGTGGCTGGTGGGCACGATCGCCGCGACCTGTACCGCGTTCTATATGACGCGTTTGATGGCCCTGACGTTCTGGGGGAAAGAACGTTTTCGCGAGAAACCGGAGCATCATGAGATCCACGGTGAGCATG
>DATJKO010000311.1:0-4837 GCA_035491355.1 Pyrinomonadaceae bacterium | reverse complement strand
AGAGTCGCCGTTCGCTGGCATTCCTCTTACCGCACTTCAGAAGGAGCTTCGTAATGAGCACGTGGGTACGCCTGGTCGTGACCGGATTCACTCGTCTGGCGTTCGCCTTAGTCATGTCAGTTGCCGCCGCGGGACAGGAATCGGAAGGCAAGATCACGGGCTCAGTTAAAGACGAAGACGGCGCGATAGTCAGCGGCGTAAGTGTCTCGTTGCTCCTGCAGAATCAGGCAGTCGCGGGACTCGTGGTGACGGATGGCGAGGGCAAGTTCACTTTCGAGCACGTCAAGCCCGGCACCTATCAAGTCGTGGTCGAGCGCACGGGCTTCGTGAAGCATCGATCGGCGGTGCAGGTCACACCGGGCGACACGAAAGAATTAGCGATCGCCCTGGAAGTCGTTCCTATAACCGGCACGGTGACCATCACCGCCGAAGCCGGACAAATCTCCAGCACTCGCGACATCGACACCGCAGTCAACGTCATACCCGAACGAAACATTCTCGAACGCGCGCCGGAAGTCGTCGCCCAGGTTGTCGACGAAGAGCCGGGCGTCAATCTGCAGCGAACGAGTCCATCGCTCAGCGCCGTGTTCGTTCGTGGTCTAACCGGCCGCAATGTGGCGGTGTTTGTTGACGGCGTGCGCTACACGACGAGCGCGCAGCGCGGCGGAGTCGGCACGTTCTTCAGTTTGATCGAGCCGTCGACTCTCGAGACTGTAGAAATCCTGCGCGGACCAAACAGTTCGCAATACGGATCAGACGTACACGGTGGCGTAGTCAATTTCATCTCGCAGGCTCCGCGCTACGGTAATGCTGACGGCGAGTTTCACTCGACTACAAACATCTTCTACACGTCCGCCACGAACGGTTTCGGCGGTAACACACTGCTCAGCTACGGCAAACGCAACTACGGGTTACTCCTCAACGTGAACGGTCGCCGCATCAGCACGTTGCGACCCGCGGACGGACTCGACTATCACGCCGCGGTGACTCGTTTTCTCGGTCTTCCATCTGACGTTTTCGGTGCACGACTCCCCGACACCGGCTTCACTCAGTACGGTGCACTGCTGCGCGCCAACTTCAATCTCGACGATCGAACCCAGCTTCTCTTTAGCTACGCGCGCAACCAGCAGGACAACGGCAAACGCTACGATCAGATGTTAGGCGGCGACGGCAACAACATCGCCGACCTGCGCAACCTGATGACCGACACCTTCTACGCGCGTCTGTTCCGGCAGAACCTGTGGCTCTTCGACAACGGCTCCTTCACCGTCTCTTACAACGGACAGCGCGAGGAACGAATCAATCAGGGTGGGCAGGGTAATCCCACCGGCACGATCACGAATCAACGCGAACGCACCAACGTCCTCGGTTTCAATTTCTACCTGGATAAGCAGATCGGCGATAACAACACCTTCCTGATTGGCGCAGACGTCTATCGCGACAAGATCAAGGCGCCGGCGTTTACGTTCGATCCCGTTACCAGGACGACTGTGAATTCGCGACCGCGCATCCCGAATGGCGCCCGCTATCTTTCGTACGGTTTCTACGCACAGGACAACTACACTGTGATTCCCGATCGATTGCGCTTGAACGGCGCCGTCCGTTACAACGTCGCTTCATACGTGTCCCGGGCCGCGAATTCGGATCCTGGCCCAAATGGACAGCCGCTGTTTCCGGATGACAGTGCGCGGTTCGGTGCGTTCTCGGGACGATTCGGCGGCGTGGTCACCGTCACCCGTGGCTTTGATATCGCGGCGAAATACACGCGCGGCTTCCGCGCGCCGAACACGACTGACCTCGGCATCATTGGGCTTGTCGGCACGGGTTTCGAAGTCGATGCGACAACAGCGGCCGCGCGTGGCGGCTTCATCGGCTCAACGTCGGGCGGCGATGCAGTGTCGACCGGAATACCAGTTACGAAGCTTGGACCAGAACGCAGCGACAGCTTGGATCTCAGCTTCCGCTACACCAGCCAGCGTTTCGCCTTCGACGCAACTGGTTTCACAACCAAACTCAACGACGTCTACTTCGATCAGGCCCTGGTGCTGCCGCCGGGCGCACAGGGGACGTTTCTCGGAAGCGAACAAATCACTGCGCAGAATGCCCGCGGGCTGGTGTTCGTTGCTGTGACTCCCAATCCTGTCCTCGTCCGCGTTAACTTCGACGACGCGCGCCTCAATGGTGTCGAACTCAACGGCCGCGCGCGTTTCACTGAGCAGTGGAGCGCCAATGCAAACTTCACTTTCATCCGCGCGTACAGTTTGTTGAATGGTCTGCCGCCAAACATCGAAGGCGGCATCCCGCCCGCGACCGGGTTCGTGAGTGTGCGTTATCAACCCCGCTCGCGTTTTTACATCGAAGGTTATTCGCAACTCGCGGCGCGCCAGAATCGACTGTCGTCTCTCGATATCAACGACCGCCGCACTGGCGCAACACGCACGCGCACGAACATTCAAAACTTCTTCCGCCGCGGCGCCTGCGTGCGAGGTCTGACGACGCCCGGCCCGACCGGTTGCGGTTCGGGCGGCGGCATTCTCATTCCCACGGGCGAGACGCTGGCCCAGGTCCAGAATCGCGTCCTTCCGCTTGGCTCGAATGTTGGCGGGGTATTCGTCGTCAACGCCGACACGCTCGTTCCCCTGTTCCCATATCTACCCGGTTACGGATTGGTTGGTGTTCGTGGCGGAATGAAGTTTGACGCACGCTCGGAGATCTTCGTCGACTTCGAAAACATTTTTGACAAATCGTATCGCGGAATTAGTTGGGGTATCGACGGCGCGGGCCGCGGAGTGACGGTGCGCTATCAATACCGTTTTTAGGCGCTGATATCAATCGGGATTTCCCGCAAAAGCGCCAAGGCGCAAAGGAAGCTCCCGCAAAGGCGCAGACGCGCCAAGTGAAGGCCAACCCGCAGTGTTTTTCGTTTCTTTGCGCCTTTGCGTCTTTGCGGGAGCCCATGCTTTGGAACTGCACTCGTAACCTTATTCATAGTTGCTTGGACGAACTCCTGACAGTTGCAGGTCTGACGAAAACGTTTGCCGGCAAACGTGTGCTTTCGGGCGTCAACTTCACTGTCCGCTCCGGGCAGGTGTGTGGGTTGATTGGACCAAACGGCGCCGGCAAGACCACGCTGTTTGAATGTCTCGCCGGTTTACTCCCGGCTGATCACGCCAGCGTCAAACACGGTGACGAGCAGCTCAATTCGCGAAGGCGTAAGGAAGTTTTGTTCTACATGCCGGATGCGATCGTTCCGTGGGCGGAGCAGCGCGTCGATTGGGTGTTGAATTTCTTTCGCAAGGCGTACGCCCAATCGCACGACAAGCTACGAGCGTTGTCCACGCCATTGCGACTGGACGAGATCCGCAAGTCGCAGCTCGGCACGCTTTCGAAAGGCGAGCGCAAACGGTTAATGCTGGGGCTCGGGCTGTTGACGCCGCACCCGCTGTTGCTGCTCGACGAACCTTTCGATGGTCTGGACCTGCGACAGACGCGCGACGTGATGACGTTGCTGAAGAGCGAGGCGGCAGGTGGACGTGCGCTCCTGTTGTCGATTCATCAGCTTGTCGACGCGGGCAGAGTTTGCGACCGGCTGGTGCTGCTGAATCACGGAGAGACGGTAGCGGAAGGCACGATCGACGAACTGCGTGCGCGGGCTGGTTTGGCTGAAGGTGGCATCGAGGAGATCTTCCTTGCGCTCACCTAGCTTTCTGCTGTTGTTGACAAAAGAGTTTCGCGAGCTCTGCGCGTCGCGCGCTTTCTGGATCATGTTGCTGATCGTGGGCGCGCTCGTGGGCCACTCGTTTATCACTGCTGTCGGTTTGTACGCGGAGATGAGTGGCGCCGGTGGTGGACCAGCAGCTCTCTCGCAAGGTTTGACCCCGCTGGATGGCGTGCTCGTGCCGACGTGGGGAGCGTACGACCTGGCGGCGACGCTGTTGTTTCCGTTTGTGGCGATTCGATTGATTGCAGTCGAGCGAGAGACCGGCGGCCTCAAGCTGCTGTTGCAGTTGCCGGGCTCGCTCGGCGTCAAGATCGCGGCGAAAGCAGTTGTGTTGGTTGGCGCGTGGCTCGTTGCCTGGCTGCCCGGATTGCTGGCGATTGTTCTTTGGCGAAGTTACGGCGGTCACGTTTACGCTGCTGAAACGTGGAACCTGATGTTGGGCCACCTCGTGCGCGGATTGTTGAGCGCCGGGTTGGGGGTTGCGGCGGGCGCACTCGCCGAGAGCGCCGCCAGCGCCGCAATCGTGACGTTAGGGATCACGGTGGGTTCGTGGGCGCTGGACTTTGTCGCTGCAGGCCGCGGCGGTTGGTTACAACAACTCGCGAGTTATACACCAACCGCAGCACTGCGTTCGTTCGAACAAGGCTTGCTGCGTTTGAATGTACTGATCGTCATGGTGGTGATCAGTTGCGCCGGTTTTGCTCTCGCGACGATCTGGTTGCGCAGCGGGCGAACGGTGCAGTCGCGAGTTTTGCAGGTGCTGGTCTTGTTGGTTATCGCAGCCGCCGTTGTGGGGGGCGGAGCGAGGGCGAACGCGAGTTGGGACTTGAGCGAGAACCGTCGCAACTCGTTCGGTCCAGCTGATGAATCAGTTCTGAAACGAATCGATCAGCCGTTGAAGATCACGGTCTTTCTTTCCCCGGAAGATCCACGACTGACGGACTTCGAACAGAACGTTCTCAGGAAACTGCGGCGCAGCTTGCGCAGAGTTGAAGTTGATTACGCGGCGACGAGTTCAACGGGCTTATTCGAAACCGATCGTTACGGCGAAATCTGGTACGAACTCGGCGGGCAAAAGGCGACAGAACGATCGACGATCGAAGAAGTCGTTCTCGA
>DATJKO010000310.1:0-3620 GCA_035491355.1 Pyrinomonadaceae bacterium | reverse complement strand
CGAGATCGCTGTTGACCTTTTCGCGATAAAAACCGGAGTCGCGCGTGTCCTCGTTTTCGGCTTGCAGCAGCATCGGTTTGTCCGGATCGATCCAACGTTCACGGGGATCGAGCCGTACGTACCGCATCGTCGTCTTTTCTTTGCGACCGACGCCGTCGGTCAGGTTCTTTGTTCGGCTGCCGTCGGGTGCCAGCTGCCAGATATCGTAACGATCGTAGATCAGCACGTCGGCATCGTCTTTGGTCCAACCCGCGATGCCGTACGAGCCGGGCGTTGCCGGCAGGTCGTTCAGCTCGTTGTAGAAGTTGGCGTTGATGCTCTTCGTCAGGTTGGTGATGTTGGCGCTCGCGACGGAGTAGGAGAACCAGTCTTTCCCGTCAAAGTAGATCGCGTACTTCGCGTTCGGCGAGAGCGAAACGTTGCCGCGTTGTTTCGTCTGCACCGCTTTGCGCGATCCGTCGGAGGTATTGACGAGGTAGAAGTCGCTGAAACCCGGATCGTAGTCGTTCATCACACGATACTTCCGGTTGTCGGATCCAATCGCGTAACTGCCGTCGTTCGAAGGCGAGATGTTCTCCATCGACTCGTCGGCAAGTTGGACAAACTTCTTCTCCTTCAGATCGTAAACAGCGCGATACGAGCGGTTCCGTTCCTGTTCGGCACGCACTCGTTGAATCGGTTGGATGTAGTCGTCTTTCCAGTGCCACAGATCGACGAGCACTTTCTCGTCTGCGGGAATCTCTTCGTCGGGATTTCGTTCAGGTTCGGGCGGCGGCGCAGTGCCGAGGAACAAGTGACTGCCGTCCAGTGAAAAATTCAGGTTCGCGCGTTCGCTGACGACGAGATCCTTGCGAAAGCCAGTCGACGACACGGAGACGACCTCAGTAGCTAGCGGATCTTTTCGGTTCCATTGATAGACGCGGAACTTCGGCTGCTTCGCATCGGCGTCTTCTTTGTCGCTGATGAAGGCGAGCTGCGTGTTGTCCTCATCCCAGGTGAGTCGTTGGTACTTTCCTTTGCCGGTGAGCAGCGTCACTGGTGCGCTGTCGCCAGCCGTGGTTATCACTGCAAAGACGCCATTTGTCTCTTCTTTGCGGGCAGACGTTGTGAACACGAGCGACTTCGCATCTTTGCTGATCGTGAAGTCGAGTACGTCACTGAACTTTCGCTCGCTGCCGGTTGAAGTGTTACGCAGAACGAGTTCGCTGCCGTATTCCTTCTTTTTACCAGCCGGGCGGCGCGCGGGTGGCGATGGTTGTGGTTGCGGTGATTCAGCCGGAGCCGCGGGTTTATCGCTGGAAGCGGGCGCCGGCGGCGCCGCTGAAGCAGCCTCCATCAAGTACGCAATGAAGCCGCCTTCGTCTTCGGGTACGCGAAACGATTTCACTCTGTCGATCCGCGTTACCGTTCCATCAGCCAGATCCATGATGCCGAGACCGTTCTTCGGCATGTCTTCAGGTTTTTTCTTCTCTTTCTTCGCTTTGGCGACTTCAGCTTTCGTTGGCTCAGTGCCGAAAACAACAAACCGCGTATCGGCAGTGAAGAGCGGACGCAGCAGCCGTGCTTGCGCCTCCACGAACTCGCCGATGTTCGCGCCCGGATCGTCGGGCGGCGGAACCGGCGGACGATATCCGCGCGGCGCGCGCCACTCCACCCCGCTTGCGATGTTGCGCACGATGATGTCGCCGTCGCCGTCCTGCGGGACGTACGCGTACGCCACAAACTTCCCGTCACGCGAAATCTGCGGCGCCTGGATCGATCGCCACGAGTCGTAATCGTTGTGAGTCAGTGGACGTTTCGCCTGGGCGGGCGCTGCCTTCGGTGCCTGCGCAGTCCTGGCTGCCTGTTGCGCCTGAATCGAGGCAAACGGGGCGAATGCAGACGCCAACAAAGCGATCGCGCAGAAAAATGACGCGGTTCGTCGGAGTTTCATAGGTCACCTCACAATTGTCAGAGTGCTTGGCTGAAGACGAGGCGGAGAGTTTAACACGGATGACACGGATTTGAACCGTGTCATCCGTGACTTGGTGTTAGAAGAACAACGAGTACAGCAGCCGGTTCGGCGAGCCGGTGCCGGGGTTCGTTACCACGTTGGTGGTTGCGTTGTTGACGATCGCATTGCGAATGGTCGTCGACGAAGCGCTCGGGTTGGCCTGCTTGTAAAGCGCAGCCACGCCCGCAACGTGCGGTGACGCCATCGAAGTCCCGCTCAACGTCGCCGTCGCCGTGTTCGAACTGAACCACGCCGACAGGATTCCCGAACCTGGCGCGAATAAGTCGAGACACGTGCCGAAGTTTGAGAATGAAGAGCGAGCGTCGGTTGTCGTAGTCGAGCCGACGGTGATCGCGTTCGCGGCACGGGCCGGCGACGAGTTGCAAGCGTTTGCGTTGCTGTTGCCTGCCGCCACTGCAATCGTGACGTTCGCGTTGTGAAGGTTGTTCACCGCGGTATCGAGCGCGGATGAAATGCCGCCGCCGAGGCTCATGTTCGCCACGGCCGGCGCGATGTGGTTCAAACGCACCCAGTCAACACCGGCGATCACGCCCGAGTTGGAACCCGAACCGTTGCAATCGAGCACGCGCACGCCACGCGGCATTGAGCTCTTCGCCACGCCGTATGTCGCACCGCCGATTGTTCCGGCTACGTGAGTGCCGTGACCGTTGCAGTCAGCGCCGCTGCCGCCAAACGCGTCGAACACGTTCGAGGCGCGTCCGCCAAACTCGTTATGCGTCGTCCGGATGCCGGTATCGATCACATAGGCACGAACGCCGGAGCCCGTCCAGTTGTAAGTGTAGGTCCCACTCAACGGACGGTTGCGTTGGTCGATTCGATCGAGTCCCCACGGCGGATTGTTTTGTGTGACGTCCGCAGTGACGACACTATCTTCTTCAACATACTTCACTCTGAAGTCCTGGCTCAGAGCTTCCGCGTCCGCTTCACTCATCTCGACGGCAAAGCCGTTGATTGCGTGCTGGTAGACGTGTTTGAGTTTTCCCTTGTGGTTCGAGGCGAGCTCCGATGCGATGTAAGGAGCGATCGAGAAGATTCCTCTTTCGCCTATCACCGACTCGTCGAGCACGACGATGTAGCTGTTCTCGATTTTGTTCGTGCTCTTATGGAGCTTGTCTTTCTTCGCCTGCGTGGTGGGCACGGGGGCGGAAAGGAAAATCACCGCGCAAAGGCCTGCCAAAACAAGTAACACGAAAGTCTTTCTCATACTCTTCTTCCTCCAGTAAAAAGTAAGGGTGGGTTGGGGGACAAAGGCCCGCGCGCATAGATCGAGCGAGCACGTTTATCGTCCGAATTTTGCTATCCGTTTTTGCTTTGGGAGGTACCTCTGGGACGGGAGGCGCGCAGTATATCCGTGTTTCTTTTAGATGTCTACGAATAACGGGACGCGATGGTGTCTCAAATTGCGAGTGCCTCGGCGGTCTGTGCGGATCCTCGGCGTGTCTACGTTCCAACAGCCTTTAACGCAGAGTTCGCAGAGAATGCACAGAGGCCGGCAGAGAAACACCTTCAAATTCAGACATCACCTCGGACGCAGGTTTCGAAGAATTAAAACCCCCATTTTCACTGGACATTTGGCACCGTTCCTTGCAAGTCGCTCGCCTCTAGT
>DATJKO010000309.1:0-6535 GCA_035491355.1 Pyrinomonadaceae bacterium | reverse complement strand
GGTGTGATGAACACAGCATCGTTCTCTGACACCAGACCAAACCCGGGTCGCATTATCGGCGCCGCATATGGACCAATCAGATCCGTCGCCAGCGTGCGCAGGTAGTGAAGCAGAATCGAGGTCTGCTCGTTGTTGTCGGCGTCGAGCGTGACGCGACCCTGCTGACTAATGACGCGGCTGTAGTGTTTCGAGGGGTGAAATGTATCGCGTGTGATGTCGGATTTCATGGCTCTCTTCCTTCAATGATCAATTATTGCCTTGCATCAGTCCGCGTGAAGCAGACCTACATCCATTCCGGCCGGGACAAACTCTTCCAGGCGCTGAAGCAGATTCGCCTCGCGCTGCGGCCGGTATAAATCGTGAAATACGCCCATCTCTGATTCGTCGTCGGCGCCTTCGCGGATCTCCACGGCGCAGGTGTGGGCCAGTCGCGCGTATCCGGGGTTGCCGTAGCGCATACTCGTGAACTGCGGTCGCACGCGAATGAGTTCCGACGCGATCAGGGTGGAATGTTTGCTCTTGTCGGCGACTGTGTCTTTGATCGCCTGCGTGACGAGATCAGGCTGACAGCGATACCGGCGAGGTGTGCGACAGTGCTGTTGCACGTAACAAAACCTGACGCAGCCGAGTTGCCGGCGAGCGACGTGCAGGCAATCCATGAAGATGCAGTTTTCCGCGAGCTCGATGGCGTGCGCGTCGACAATCCCGAACAAAGTGCAGCGAAGAATCGTCAACAGCACGTGCGCGGTGGTTGCACCCGGTGCCCCAATCGCTTCTTTCGTTGCCTGGGTGGCGTCGACAATGCTGTCCGCGATATACAGCGGAATCGGATCGATATTGACCGCGTTTTCATGTACCTGGATCGAACCGAGGATGCTGTGTTCGATCCGCACCGTTGCGCGAATGTGATACAGCTCCAAACTCGGTTCCGCAGGTCGATAAGGTTGGCAGTGGCTATCGATTCCCCAGCCGGGAACGAACGTGCAGTGACGAATCACAACGCTCGATCCACAGATGGGAACGATCGGTGCTCCTTCTTCCCGATAAGGCGCCGTAATCCGAAGCGGGCGTCCAACGACCAACAGTCCGTCGATGGTGAAACGACTGCCTTGTTCCATGCTTACGACGAGCGCGTCAGGCGTGTCAGTCTGCCAGTCGATCAAGCGCAGCACTGGTCGCGCTTGGTTAGCCGCGCGCAATTGCAGCGTTCGGTCTTGCTTCAGAGTCAAGTTGATCGGCTCAACGTAAACACCGCTTTCCGTCAACTCGATCACTGCGTCCTGCGGATCATCCTTCTGCCACTCTGCCAGCGCAGTAGCGATCGATGGAAACTGACCCGGACGTCTACCGATGCGATAAAACATCGGCCCAATAACCTCACGCTCTTCCGCCGACTGATCATTCGCTTTGACGAAGTTGATTTCCGGCGCCGGATCAAAGACCGGTCTCGGATACTCACCGCCACCAATGTCGGCGCTGAATCCATAACGATAACTAACCTTCACCCCCTGTCGTGGAAGCTGACTCGGCGGAAACGCGAAGCGACCGAGCACCGGATCGACGGCGATGTGTCCCTTCGACGGAACGTACTGCCAACCAGACAAATCAGCCGGAATGATCGACTCCACTGGAACAGCTTTCCCCGCTACGTTGCCGTTCCAATCAGGCGCCCAGATCGCGAAACTTCGTTGCGCGCCGTAAAACTGCTCCGGTCGTAGTTCAAACGCGAGTCGACGAATCGGCGCGGGCACGTTCATCTCTTCCGCAATGTGTGAGGGATCGAGTTCCGGCTCGACTTTGCAGAACAGCGGCGCGTCCTGGCCCAACACACTGAAGGTGAAACAGTTTGGACCAGCATTTTCGGCGCAGTAAGCGCGCGTCCAGGTGACGGGGTACGCTTTTAACCACCACACAAAGACACCGATCGACGGGATGTTGTACCTGCCGATACTGCGACGCGAATTCACACGACGCACGTCAACAGTGTGCGCCACTCGATCGAACGGACCACCGATTAAATCGAGATCCTCCTGGTTATGAATGTTCGCGATGCGCGCGCGTTCGAGATGAAGATGATTCAGGTTCTGGTTCCAGCCGAGCAGTTTGAAGAACTCAACGACACGCGCCGGCAGACCGGCGACGTCGTGGGCCAACAGCTCTAGTAGCGCTGCCGTTCCTTTACGCCGGCGATAGCGAATCGTGTTGCCAACTTCACGTCGCGGCACGAGCACGCGCGTGAGCTCGAGATTGGTGCGACTCGGATCCCCGAGACCGAGCACTGGACGATAACCAAGCAAGTCGGCGAGGTAGGGAACTACCCAGTCTTCAGCGGTCTCGATAAACCAGTTGTCGTAGAGTTGCGCGATATTGTCTTCGACGAGATTGACCTGTTCCGCAATAACGCGCAGCAGTGCCCGCAGCGGATACCTCTCGTCCGCATCCCGCATCTGGTAGATGTCGGGCATCAACTCGTACAGGCGATCGATTCGAGGGTCAGTCATCTCTGCGTTCATAGCTCACGCAACTTTCATTTGATTTGATTGAGGACAATCGTGTCCGGAACGCTTGACGTGAACATGGCCAACTGCGCTGCGATCAACGTACCGTTCTCAATCGTGGCGATGCCCGTTGTTACTGCCTGCGCGGGCGTCGAAGTCGTGGTTGCATTACTCACGATATCGGTGATGGTTTGTGAGATTTCGTCGAGTGTCAGCAGTCGGCGCGTTCCGTCCTGATCAGTTTTCTTTTCAGGTACACCACCAAACGCATCGACATCGACGTAGGCCACGCCTTCGACGTTCTGAATGCAAGCGACGATTTCGCAAAGCAGGGCAGGCTGGCCCAGGGCCCGCTTGCGGAAGCCGAACTTTTCAAACAGGCGCGCGCGTACTTCAGTCGCAACCGGATCCCACAAGTAGTCAGGTTGCAAACGAATGTTTGCGCTCAGAACAAGCACGATCAGTTCGCGCGAGTCGATCCGGACTTCGACACTGACATCGCCGAGGTTCGCGAGCGCTTCCGAAAGGTTTCGATGGAGATCAGAGACGGGATCGATCGGCGCGTCGTCAATACCGGCGATCGTCAGATGAATGAACTGGCGGATACCATCACTCAACCGGCGCCCGCTGACCTTCCCGATACCCGCAAAGTTGCGCGTGAAGTCTGAATAATCCTGAACCGAGACGAGGCGATCGAGGGCCATCACGGCGATTGGCGCGTTCTCGCGAATCAAGTCGGCATCTTCTTTGTCCGCGCCGCCGGAGGCGCGTAGCGGATTGATAACGCTTTTGACCCCGAGCGGTTTAGTTTGCAACAGACTGATCTGTTCCGGCTTCACGTTGCCGGGTTTGCCGATGCCGCGACGATAGGTGGAGTTCACATTCAAAACGCCCGTCGGCAGACGGGAGCCTTGTATGCCGTTACCGAAAGTGACTGTGACTTTGTCGTCGTCCGCGGTCTTGGTAACAAACTTGCGATCGCGCGGGCCCAACTCAAACATCGCCTCCGCCTCATGCCACTCAATATCGTTCACGTGGATCTCGAGTGTGCTTTCAATACCCGACGCATTCGGCGCGGAGACGAACGTCAACGGTGGTTGCTTCAACACGAAACTCTGAAAAGGTTGACTGCCGTCGCCGTTACCCAACGTTTCGGTGGTCGTCTCGCCGTGAGTGGCTTTGACGACGTTGCCGTAGATCTTCAGCGTCTCACGTTTGTACGTATAGGCAGTTGGCGTGGCGAACAAGAGCGCGGTGTGAATTTTCTCCCCCGCGACTACCGGATCGACCTGTCGTAGTCCGGAGACCATCAACAACTCGGTGCCATTCACGCCGGTAACACTGGGAATATCAGCGCGCTCGCCGGATAGGATCACCCAACGGCCGGACTGAAATTGTTCGTACAGATCGTCGAGAACGATGCCGGCGTCTTTAGTCTCTTCTGTTACCTCGACGTCGCTGGTGATCGGCGCGTCGACAAGTTCGAGTTTTTCGCTGCGGGCAAACACCAGCGTTTCGCGTAGCGTTTGCGAGATGTTCGCTTCGTTCTGAACGCTCCACCACGGATCGGCCAGGGTGAGACGCGTCGTTTTGGTGGTCATACCATAGGCAGATCGTTGCAGGGTTTCGGTATCGACGACCTGCAACACCTGCCGGCTCAGGATTTTTCCAAAGCGCTTTTGGACAAGTACATAACCTTCCTCGAGAATGTCCTCGTGCGGCTGGTCCAGGAAGAGCACGTCGTTGTCTTCGTCGCTGGCGAGCGGCCATTTAGTCCAGTCTGACTGCGGTTTGAGCTCGCCCTTTACGTGGATCACCTGCTCACTCTCATTCTCCTCATCAGCAGTGAAGAAGGTCGGTTGATCGGAGACACTGGCGCCAAAGAGCGGCGCCTGAAGTCGCATTACGTACACGGCCTTCAACTCCGGCTGCGTACCGTTCAAGTCGGCGTTGGACCACGCTTGATAAAAATTATCCTTGAGGTCAGGCGCGACGTTCACCAGCAATTGTGCGGGCGCATCGTTACCTGGTTGGAACGTCGCCTTCAGATCGCGTCTCAGACGCAGACTACTCGGCGGTTGTTGGACACGTGGTTTCAGGAGATCGAAAACGAACTGAGACGGGTTAGTCGTTTCCGGAGGTTGGCTCGTCCCGCCGTTCTTTACCGCGTTCTCAACGGCCTGTCGAAATCGATTGATGACAACCGATAGCGCCGGAAACTCAACCTCAATTCCGGAGACCGCCGTCGGCATAACGGCCCACTGCGTAACAGGGCGCGCAAAACCGAGTCGCACTTCCTGAAGGATCTCTTCCATCGTCGTGAAAACGAGGTTTGCGGCGTTTGGTTGTTCACCATCTTTTCCGCGCAACACGTCGAGGTCCTTAATGAACTGGAGCAGGCTCGGAGCAGCCGCGGCGAGTTCCGCGCTCAATGGCTGCAACGTGATCTCGGTTCGATCCTGTTCGAAGTTCGTGACGATGCTGCCTACCGTGCGCAGGATCGATGGTTCGCCGCTTTCGCCAAAGATGAATACGAGATTGTCGCCTGTTTTCAGGTTGGTGTTGATGCCGGCGACGTAGAGCTTGTCGATCAGCAGCGCATTGTCAAGCGTGATGTTTTGCGGTTCTTTGAGTCGAACCTGAAGGTTGTTCCACTCGCGCCGCGCGAGCAGCTTCTCGCTTGTTTCGAACGACTGCGGGAGCTCGTCCGGACCGGGAATGCTTTGCGAAAGAGCGCCCTCCGGAATCTCAACGGGATCAGCTTGTGTGTCTTCAAGCGTGTACGCGAGAAAGACTGATGCCGCAACGCCAGGCCGAGGTTTGTAGCCGACGAGCCGCGCCAGCTCAACGAGCGAACGACGTTCAGTTGCGGTGCGCAGATAACCTTCGTTCGCGATTCGCTCCTGGTAGAAAGTCAGGACGTCTCCGACCATGGCCCAACCATCAAGCAGAGCAATAGCCGGATCGGATGGATCTCGTGTGGTCAGTCCCTGCAGCGGATAAAACGTCTCCAGAGTCTGACCATCGGCACCGGGTGCCTCGACAATCATGTTCGAGAGGCGTGCCTTCATCGTCTCGAGAAAAGCCCCGTGTGTGCCGATGCGATAGGTGAGTGCGTCGAGTCCCGGACGGTTAACAGTGGAAACGGGAGTGATCTTGCGGGTGCCTTCGCAGCACCCGCAGCTCGCAGTAGTGCATCCGCATTTCGACTTCATCTTCATCTACCCCCGCCCACGTGGATTTCCAACCGGCCACGCTCAGGAAAGTTGGCATCGTTATCGAGCTGGGCAATCTCGGTGGACCGCAAGGGCAGGACACCGTTGGCGATCTCGTGATTGGCCGACTCTAACAGTCGTTGAAACTTTGTGACGCGCACGCATTCAACGCCGGTGACCGCTTGTGCTGTCGCTATGATCTTGCTGAGGCGTATTTCCTCGCCAAACGTCAGGTTGTCAGGATGGAAGAAACCCTTCTTGCCGCCGCCGTACACTCGATTACTAAACACGTTGAGCAGCGCGGATTTGATGTGGGCCGCCTGGTAGTTTGGCAGGACGCAAACTTCCAACGAGAGCAGCAACGGCACATACTCCGCCGCTTCGATGTGCAAATCGTGGCCCAACCGTCGAAAGCGCTCGAGCATGGTTTTTATTTCAGCCATTAAGGACTCGTCAGCACTTTCGCTTCCCATTGGATCGACGGCGACATCGGCTTCATACCAACTGCCAGTCCACACAAGTGCGCCGGCCGCACGTTGGAGTTTGGTGTTGCGGGCGGCGATCGTCTCGTAATCGGCGGCGATGATTGCGCGTTGGAGTTCCTTGCGGAACGCATGAGGCGCGAACAGTTTCGCTTCGGCAACGGGTTCGAACTCCGTACCGCCTCGCGCAGGCAACGGATTTCGTACCTTGAGACTGACTCCGCTGAGTGTTGTCCGATCGAGAACCAGGCGAGAGATCGCTTCTGCGCCGACGTTTCCCGCACTTCCGTTGCCGACGCGATAACGCACGTTGAAGGTCATGCCCGCAGGTGGTTGGAAT
>DATJKO010000308.1:0-3106 GCA_035491355.1 Pyrinomonadaceae bacterium | reverse complement strand
CGTACGCCCGTGGAGATAAGCAAGCGGCCTTGGACCTGCTCAATAAGGCCGTCGTCGCCGAGGACGCCGTAAACTATAACGAGCCCGCAGACTGGGACCTTCCCGTTCGCGAGTACCTCGGCGGCGCGTTGCTGGCCAATGGTGATTACGCCACGGCCGAGAGCGTTTTCCGGGCCGAGATTACCAAGCGGCCGCGCAATGGTCGTGCGTTATTCGGTCTGGCTGAGAGTCTGAGGAAGCAGGGCAAAACCGCTTCTTCCCAGATGGTCCAACAGGAGTTTGAAGCAGCGTGGCAGAACGCGGATACGAAGCTGAGTGTCGAAGCCTTGCTTGGTCTTCAGCCTAAGACGTTAGCAGTTACCGCGCCGGCGGCGGACATCCGTTACTCGAATGTATCGCTGAGGACCGGTGTTCGATTGCGTTATGGTGTGCAGGGTGATCCCGCAGGCGAAACGATCGTCCTGCTTCATGGCTATGGCGATTCGTCGTTTTCGTACAGCACCGTTTTGCCGTTGCTCGATCGCAAGTACCGCGTTTACGTGTTGGACCAGCGCGGACATGGCGAATCAGATCGTCCCGCGGGCGCTTACTCGCTGCAAACATTTGGGGCGGACGTCATCGCGTTTATGGATCTGATGAATATTGATAAGGCGACGATTGTGGGCCACTCGATGGGAAGTTTCGTGGCGCAGCACGTCGCAGTCGCCGCGCCGGAACGCGTAACGCGATTGGTGCTCTCCGGCTCGGCGACTACTATTCGGAACGACGTGGTCACGGAGCTGCAACGCGAAGTCAACGCGCTGAGAGATCCGATTCCGGAAAAGTTCGTGCGCGATTTTCAGGTCGGAATGGCGTTTCAGCCGATGCCTGACGACTTCGTGAAGGGCGTGGTGAAAGAGAGCTTAACCATTCCAGCGCGAGTCTGGCGTGAGGTGATGGCGGAGATGTTATCGCCGAAGGCCAACGTCGAACTGGCGAAGATCAAAGTGCCGACCCTGATTCTTTGGGGCGACAAAGAAACTGTCTTTCCGCGTTCCGAACAGGATTTACTCCTTGCGGCCTTGCCAAATGCACGCTTAAAGGTCTATGAAGACACGGGACATGCCATGCATTGGGAACGTCCCGCGCGCTTTGCCAAAGACTTGCAGGAGTTTATGAACTGAGACAATTTCCTTCCAGGATCCGTGTCATCTGTGTTTGTATCTGTGCCGTGCTTTTCTGCGGCCAACTCAGAGACACGGATTTTTTTGCGCAGAAAGCCGGACGCTCCGTCGTTCGCGCGCAACACGGCATGGTGGCCTCGAGCCAACCACTCGCATCGTTAGCCGGACTCGAAGTCTTGAGGCGCGGTGGTAATGCCGTGGACGCCGCTATCGCTATGGCCGCTGTGCTGAACGTCACCGAGCCAATGATGACCGGCGTCGGTGGCGACATGTTCGCGCTGGTCTACTGGTCCAAGACGAAGGAACTGAAGGGACTGAACGCCAGCGGCCGGGCGCCGCGTGCGTTGAGCCTCGACTACTTCGCGAAGAAGAAGATCAAGCAGATGCCGCAGTTCGGCATGGAGAGTGTCACCGTGCCGGGCGCGTTCGATGGCTGGGTGGCATTGAACGAGAAGTACGGCACGATGAAACTGGCGGACCTGCTGGCGCCGGCGATTGGTTACGCGGAAAACGGCTTCCCGGTGATGGAAAAGACCGCGGAAGATTGGGATGCGGAAGTCGGCAAACTCAAACGCAACCCGGCGGCTTCAGTTAATTACCTCGTCGATGGACGAGCCCCGCGCGCCGGGGAAGTTTTTCGTCAACCAAACCTCGCGCGAACTCTGCGAACGCTGGCGACCGGCGGGCGCGATGCGTTCTACCTCGGTGAGATCGCGAAACAGATCGCCGACTACTGCGCGAAGAACGGCGGCTTCATCACACTTGAAGATCTTGCCGGCACCAAACACGAGTGGGTCGATCCTATTTCGACCAACTATCGCGGCTACACAGTCTACGAAATTCCGCCGAACGGGCAGGGAATCACTGCCCTGATCGCGCTCAACATTCTCGAGGGCTTCGATCTAAAGAAGTTGAGTGCGCAACCCGATCGCTACTACCACACCTTGATCGAAGCGACGAAGCTCGCCTTTGCGGACCGTAATCGCTACATCGCGGATCCCAGCTTCGCCAAGGTGCCGGTGACGCAACTGCTTTCCAAAGAGTACGCCGCACGCCGTCGTGCATTGATCGATCCGAACAAAGCACTCGACTCGCCGCCGCCCGGTGACATCAATCTCGGCAGTGACACCACGTACCTGACGGTGGTCGACAAAGATGGAAATGCAGTGTCGTTCATCAACAGCCTGTTCGACGCCTTCGGTTCGGGCATCGTCGCGGGCGACACCGGTATCGTGTTGCAGAATCGCGGCAGTGCATTCTCGCTTAGTCTCGACCATCCGAATCGCCTCGAACCCGGCAAGCGGCCGTTCCACACGATCATTCCGGCAATGGTTATGAAAGACGGCGAGCTCTTCATGTCGTTCGGAGTAATGGGCGGCGCCATCCAACCACAAGCTCACGTTCAGGTGTTGGTCAACTTGATCGACCGCGGTATGAATCTGCAGCAAGCGATCGACGCCGCTCGTTTTAGGTTTATGACCGGCAAGGGCGTGTTGTTCGAAGACGAGCTCGGAGCGCCGGTGATCGAAAAGCTGATCGCGATGGGCCATGTTCGGGCGAAGCCGCCAGGTGTTTTGCGGTCGTCGATGGGTGGCGGGCAGGCGATCATGATCGACCCCGTGAGTAAGACGTTGATGGGCGCGTCTGATCCACGGAAGGACGGAATGGCTCTCGGGTATTGAGTAATGAAAGGCGAGTTAGACAGTCTCGTCAGCCAGGCTGATACCATCGCCAACGATGCGCGTAGCGTCTTCGGCAGTCTCACAAAAGAACAACTCAACTGGAAGCCTGGCGACGAGCGTTGGAGTGTGGCGCAGTGCTTCGATCATCTGATCACGTCGAACAAGGGGTATCTTCCCATCATCGAAAGCGTTCGCAGTGGGAAGAAGCAAACGAGGTTCGCGGAGCGTCTCCCCGTATTGCCGGGTCTGGCGGGCAAACTG
>DATJKO010000307.1:0-3972 GCA_035491355.1 Pyrinomonadaceae bacterium | reverse complement strand
ATCCAGGGCGACGGCTTCAAGACCCTCGAAGAGGGCCAGGAAGTTGAGTTTGAGGTGACACAAGGCCCAAAGGGACCTCAAGCTGAAAAAGTGACCAAGACGTAAGGTCTCCCCGGCTTGCTTCAGCAAAGCCACTGACTTGGTTCCGGTCACGGGTCCGGTAGCCACAAGAAAAAAGGCGGCCAGCGTGGTCGCCTTTTTTCTTTCCCTTGGTTGACGCGCTCGCGTCTCTACTCAGCTTTCGCCTTAAAACTCACGTGACCATTCTCAACTGCTACTGAAAACCGCACCTGGTCACACCCGTGACGCTCCTTCAGACCGTCTGACTTCGACGCAACCAAACGATGAAACTGCGGAAACGAAAGACCGTCCGTCGACTCGCCGCACTTCTGTTTGGCCTCGAGTAGCGATTCGTACAAGTCCTTAACAACACCGACTTCCTTGTGAGCGTCACTGCAAAGAAAAGAGACTGGCGGAAGACTGCCGGGTTGGTCCTGTTTCGCGCTGGCCCGTGCGGCGGAAACGGGATCGCGTCCTTCTTCGCGTCCCTGCATCGTGCGGCGCCAGAGATCTCGAAATGCGTTATAACGCGCGGCGAGTGAGGTGTAGCGATAACGTTGCGCGAAAGTTAACGTACGGTCGTCGCCGAGTCGTTTCAGCAGAGTCTCAACGCGCCCTTTTGTGTCGTAAGGTGGTCGTTTTGAAGCGCCGTTAAAGAAGATGTCAAACTCGACTCGCAGTTTTCGAATGTCGTCTTCCAGCCGGGTTAACTGTTCGTCCGGGCTGGGCTGGGTTTCACCATTGGCATACTTGTTCTTTGTTTGTGTTTGCTGTCGTGATCTAAGCAGTTTGTTATCGCGTAATCCCACATTGTTCTCCATGAGCGAGGCGATTAAGGCGGGGCGCCGGTGTAAGCTAACGCGGCTAAATCAGTCTAGGTGGTTCAAAACTGGGGTGTCAACAGTTATTATCTGTGGTCCGGTTTTGCCTGAAACTACATGTCAAATCTCACTTCTAATCTGCGGTACGTGCCGTCTGTCGATCAGTTATTGAGGACGGACGAGGCGCGTGAACTGCGCGAGACGATAGGCATCAAGCGACTAACAGCGATTGCACGTTCGGTGACGTCTGAACTGCGTTCGTCAATCCGTAATGGTCGAACCGTGGTGACGAACGGGAACGCCGCGGAGTCGCTGCTCGCTGAAGCAGTGATACGAATGCGCGCGACCGCCGAAGTCGAGAGTCAGACCGGAATCAAACGGGTAATCAATGCGACAGGCGTGTTGTTGCACACGAATCTGGGCCGTGCGGCGTTGTCCGCGGCTGCGCGCGACGCGATCGTTGAGGCGAGCCGGTTTTGCTCGCTCGAGTACGACGTCGCAACTGGTTCTCGTGGCAAACGAGGAGCGCGAGTTGAGTCGTTATTGAAAGATCTAACCGGTGCCGAAGATGCGCTGGTGGTGAACAATTGCGCCGCTGCTGCTCTGCTGATTCTGACGGTGCTTGCGAGCGACGGCGAGACGATCGTCTCACGCGGCGAACTCGTGGAGATCGGCGGCGACTTTCGCGTGCCGGATGTGATGGCCAGTTCGGGAACGCGCATGGTCGAAGTGGGGACCACAAACCGCACTCACCTCGAAGACTACCGCCGCGCCATCAACGCAAAGACGCGCCTCATCATGCACGTTCATCCGTCGAACTATCGCATCGTCGGCTTTGCCAGCTCGCCTGAACTTGTGGAGCTCGCGACGCTCGCGCACGAACGCCGACTGCTACTGTACGAAGATGCCGGTTCGGGCCAACTCAACGATCTGTCTGCGTACGGTCTCGTTGGCGAACCAATAGTCAGCTCGATTGTTGCGGAAGGCGCGGACGTCATTTCTTTCAGCGGCGACAAACTGCTCGGCTCCGCGCAAGCCGGTCTCATCGTCGGCAAGCACGCGATCGTAGACCGTTTGCGAGAGCACCCGTTGTATCGAGCCTTGCGGAGTGACAAGTTGCGGCTGGCAGCGCTCGAGGCGACCCTTGCGGCGCATCGCCGTGATGCGGCGACGACGGAAGTGCCCGTAGTTCAGATGCTCGCGCTGAGTAGTGAAGAGATCGGGTCTCGCGCCAAGCGGCTGATTGAAGAGGTGGCGGACACTAGCCTTGAACTGACCTTGCTGCCCGGTGAATCGGCGATCGGCGGTGGCGCCGGACCGACGGCGAACTTGCCGACCACGCTCATAGCCGTGAGCCATCCTCACATGAGTGCCCAGGAGATCGAGCGAACGTTGAGGAATCACTCGCCGGCGATTATCGGCCGAATCTCCGAAGGAAAAGTGCTGCTGGACCTTCGTACTGTCTTCCCGGACGAACTGCCCGAACTCGGCGCCGCGCTGAAGGGTCCCGACTTTCAGGTGGCTTAAACAATGTCAGGCATTGTATAATCCGCCTGCGGCAACTCTTGTTACGCCGCGGTTCTTTACGTCCAAAACGCCAGGCGCTACCTCAAGCCCGGCTTTTTCACACACAAAAGCTTTGACTCGATCGAGAACATTTACGTCATACCTGTCTGCGATTGGACTGGCTCTCGTCGGCGGTCTCGCCGGCTATTCATGCTGGCGTCTCGGCGTGCTCCCTGAACTGTTTCCACGCTTTGGCGCACCATCGCTCGAGGGGCACACGCTCGACTTGCTGACGGATGCGCCGCTGGCTGCCGCAGTCACTGCGATCTATTCGATCGGCATCGCACTGGTTCTGGACCGCTTCGGACTCCGGCGCACTGGCAGCTATCTGCTGCTTGGCATCGCGATCGTGTGTGCCGCGTCGCTTGTTGCGGCGCAGTTCCTGAATGTGCCGCTCCTGTTGATGCCACTACTCTTCAGCGGCGCATTAACGATCCTGCTGGTCCAGGTCGAGCAATTGTGGCGCGTCGATCGTGCGTTGACTCACACACTCTTTACGTCCCCGAGCAATGACGCCCCACAAATCATCGACGCCAACACGAGACTGAGAAGCGGATTGAAGCTCCTCAACACGATGCTGCCGTTGAACGAGGCGATTGTGTTTCAACGCGTCGACAGTTCATTTGAAGCGGTCGCGCGACTCAAAGGGTCATCGAAATCAGAACCGGATGCGAAACGAAATTCCGTCTGGCGGGCGGGACTCAGATTATGCGAGCGGGCAGTGACAACGAAACAAGTCGTCGGCGAAACGACTCCAGGGAGCTCCACCGTCGCCGTGCCCTTGCTGCACGAACGGGAAGCCGCCGGCGCGTTACTAATTCGACTTGCTTCCGAATTCAGTGCCGACGATAAGTTGTTGCTCGAAGCGATCGGTTCACAATTCGCTCGCAATCTGAAGCGCGAGAGTTTTTCGCACAATCCTGCGCGTTCCCAATCGCTCGCGTACTTCTCGCAGAGCGCGAACAAGCGAAAGCTCGATGCGCTCAACGTGCTGAAAGCGTTGACTGTCGAACAGCGATGCGAAGCAAGCACGCTGGGGCACATCGAGGACGGGGTCGCGATAGCGTATCTCGACGGCACGCTGGCACTCGTCAACCCTACTCTGCTCGGTTTCGCTGGTCTAACTGCTGAAAGCGCGCGCTCGATCGATCTCTTCGGACTGCTCGACAAGTTTCGCACTGACATTTTTGACGAACCACAGATCGCCGTGCGTCGCGTCCTGCAAACCGGCATTGAATACGAAGGCGAACTCAAGTTTGACCAGAAGAACCAGATTTTGAACCTCCGCATTTCCCTGCTTCGCGATCCGCATACCGACGCGAAGGAGCCGATCGGCATCGCTGTGTACGTGCGGGATCTCACCCGCGCCAAGGAGTACGAGAAGTTGAAGAGCGACATGATCTCGCTGATGTCGCACGAGCTTCGCACACCGCTGACAAGCATCAACGGATTCGCGGAGTTGCTAACGGTGGACGACAGCGTACCTCCATCGGCGCGTGAGTTTGTGACGATCATCGCGAATGAG
>DATJKO010000306.1:0-4670 GCA_035491355.1 Pyrinomonadaceae bacterium | reverse complement strand
AGTGGATTGGCGACAGTTGGGCGGTTCTGTTTTCGCATCCCAAGGATTTTACTCCCGTGTGCACGACTGAACTCGGTTACGTCGCACGCTGCAAGCCAGACTTCGACAAACGCGGCGTCAAGGTGATTGGCCTCAGCGTTGACAAGACCGATTCTCACAAGAAATGGGCCGAGGACATCAAGGAAACACAGGGTTCGGCGCTTAACTTTCCGGTGATCGCGGATCCGGATCACAAGATCGCCGAAAAGTACGACATGATCCACCCAGAGATCAGCGATGTGTTTACGGTGCGCTCGGTTTTCATCATTGGCCCAGACAAGAAGGTAAAGCTGATGATCACTTACCCGGCAAGCACCGGACGCAATTTCGACGAGATACTGCGCGTGATCGATTCGTTGCAGTTGACGGCGAAGTACAGCGTCGCGACGCCGGTGAATTGGAAAGACGGTGACGATGTGATTATCGTGCCGTCGCTTTCGGATGAAGCCGCGAAGGAGAAGTTTCCGGCCGGTTGGAGAGCGCCGAAGCCGTATCTGCGCATCACGCCTCAGCCGAACAAGCCGGCTGCCGAAGGTTCAGACACAGCGGCGAAGAGCGCCTCGTAACTCTGTTTTAAATGGAGAGCCCCGTCTGGGGGTCGAAGAAGTGAGCTTTTTCGCTTTCGATCTGCAACCAGACGAGGCTCTCTAGTTCTGCACGAAAGTCAGCAGGCGCACGAGCGATCAGCCTGTTGTTTCCCACCGACAAAAACACGAAAGTTTCGTTTCCCATCAATTCCGTGACGTAAACATTCGCCGGAATCGCGCCATCCTGCGGTTCAGTGAAGACGCGAATGTGTTCGGGGCGAATGCCGATTGTTATTTGATCGCGGTTTGGTTTCGTCACGGGCAAGCGGATCGAGCCGTTCACAAAAATATTGTTCTCGATCTTCCCCTCGATGAAATTCATACTCGGACTACCGACAAACTCCGCGACGAACCTGTTCGCGGGCCGGTTGTAGATAGTCAGCGGCGTGTCAAACTGCTGTAGTCTCCCACGACTCATCACCGCAACGCGTGTCGCCAGTGTCATCGCTTCGGCCTGGTCGTGTGTGACGTAGATCGTTGTCGTTCCGAGCTGATGTTGCAGACGCTTCAATTCGCCGCGCATCTGCACACGCAGGCGGGCGTCGAGATTCGAGAGGGGCTCATCCATCAGGTACGCGCGCGGCTCGCGAACGATGGCCCGCGCCAGTGCCACGCGTTGTCGTTCGCCGCCGGAAAGTTGACGCGGTTTACGGCTGAGCAGCGGTTCGATTTCCAGCATGCGTGCGACTTGATTCACGCGTTTCGTTCGTTCGTCTTTGTCGAGCTTTCGGACGCGCAACGGATACGCGATGTTCTCCGCGATCGTCATGTGCGGATACAGTGCGTAACTCTGAAACACCATCGCCAGGTCGCGGTGCTGCGTCTGCACGTCGTTGATAAGCTCGTCCTGGATATAGATATCGCCGCTTGTCACTGTTTCAAGTCCCGCGAGCATTCGGAGCGTCGTCGTCTTGCCGCAACCGGATGGACCAAGCAGCACGACAAACTCCCCGTCGTCGATCTCCAAGCTGAGATCGTCAACGACCAGCGTGTCGCCGAATGTTTTACTTACGTTCTGAAACCGAATCGACATAAACAGAATGACAAAGGAAAAGTGTCAAATGACCAATGACAGATGGCTACCCTTTCACTGCTCCCAACGACAGTCCGCGTACGAGATACTTCTGCATCGCCATCGCAAACACCAGAATCGGCACGATCGCGACGGCGCCCGCCGCACTCATTACGCCCCACTTGATTTCGTACTGCGTTACGCGCCCGGCGATGCCCACCGGCAACGTCATCGACGCGTCCGTCTGCGTCAACACGAGTGCAAACAGGAACTCGTTCCACGACACGATCAGGCAGAACACTGCGGTTGCGGCGAGACCGGGCGCGACGAGCGGCAAAACTACGCGCACGAGCGCGCCGAGTCGCGAATCACCGTCGACGAGCGCCGCTTCCTCGAGATCGCGCGGCACCTCGTCGAAAAACCCGCGCATCATCCAAACGACGAATGGAAGATTGAATGCGGTGTAGACGATGATCAGCGACGCTTTCGTATCGAGCAGTCGCAGGTCGCGCATCATTAGAAACAGCGGCACTGCGGTGACAATCGCGGGAAACATGCGTGTCGACAGAATCCACAGCGAGAGCTTGCGATCTAGTTCATAGGGCAGACGAAAGCGTGCCAGTGCGTAAGCCGCGAGCGTGCCGAGTATGAGCGCACACAAGGTTGAAATTACCGCAACGATGGCGCTGGTGACTAAGTACTGCGCAAACGAACGCGTGACGAACGCTTCGTAGTAGTGTTCGAGGGTCGGCGTGAAACTGAACCACGGCGGCGGACTCGCAAAGTGGTCCACCTCCGACTTCAGCGAAATCGTGACCATCCAGTAGACCGGCGCGAGCGCCGCCACCAGACTTAAGAACAACAGAAGATACTTAAGCGCGCGACTCATTTCTCAATAACCGAATGTAAACAACGCTGATCACGTTCGTCAGCGCCAGCAGCACAAACGACATTGCCGCCGCATAACCAAAATCGAAAAAGCGAAACGCGCTGCGATAGATGTAGAGACTGATCGTCTCGGTTGCGAATCCTGGCCCGCCCTCAGTCAGGATGAAGATCTGATCGAACACGCGTAGCAGGTCCATCGTCCGCAAGAGCAGGACGATGAGGATCGCCGGCTTCAACAACGGCAGAGTTACGTGCCAGAACGTTTGCCACCTGCTCGAGCCATCAATCAACGCCGCTTCGTACGGCTCCTGCGGAATTGCCTGTAGCCCTGCGAGCAGCACGAGAAAAACAAACGGCGTCCATTGCCAGACGTCAACCGCAATCACCGACATCATCGCGAGACTCGGCGATGCGGTCCATGTTAACGCTTCCGTATTGATACCGATCTCTTTGAGGGTTCCGTTGATGGCGCCGAAGTTTGGATTGAGCAGCAGTCGCCAAACGATCGCAGCGACCACCGGCGGCAACATCATGGGCACAAGCAGCGTCGCGCGAAAGAACCCGCGCCCGCGGATCTGACTGTTGAGTAAGAGCGCCAGACCAAGTCCCAGTAGAAACTCGCAACTCAGCGCCGCGACGGCGAAGACAAACGTGTGCGCCATCGCGGTGAGGAAGAAGTTGTCGGACGCGAGGCGCGTGAAGTTGCCGATGCTCCACGCGTCCCCGACTTGCAGACTGACCGTGATCGAGTAGATCAGGGGGTAGATCGAAAGCGCGAGAAGCACGGCCACTGCCGGAGCGACTAAGACGTAAGGCAGCAGCAGATGTCGTCTACTGGCCGCGTTGGACAATCTTCTCGAGTTCGGCATTCGCCTGGTTCATTGCTTCGGCGGGAGTTAAGGCGCCGCTGTTCGCCTTCGAAAGAAAGATGCCAAAGGCGTTTTCGATCTCGTTCCACTGCGGCGTGCGCGGTCGCGGCCGCGAGGTCTCCAGCGAACGCATCTGCGCCGGATACGCAGGATACTTTGCCACCAACTCCGGATCGCGAAACAGCGACTTGCGCGTCGGCGGATTGCCTCGCAGCGCCGATCGCCTCATCTGTTCGGCCGTGGTGGCCCATACGAGAAAGTCCATCGCTGTTTCCGCATTCCTCGAGGTACGCGGAATCGCAATCAACCAGTTGCCGATCTCGGCTTGTCCTGGTTTGCGCGCGCCCGGCAAGGTCGTGAACTCAATCTTACCAATCACTTTCGACTTCGACGGATCGTCAAACTTACCAATCCATGCGGGCCAGTTAATTGACATCGCCGCCGTCCCCTGCAACAAGTGGGCCCCGACCTCATCGGCATTGAAGCTCGCGTAACCCGGCGGTGAGTACTTGCCCATCTGGACCATAAACTCGAGCGCCGCAATCCCCTCGGGAGTATTAACCGTGGGTTTGCCGGACGCGTCGAACATCTCGCCGCCGAACGCCCAGAAGATCGGCATGAAGTCAGCGACGGCCGCATTGCCCTGGGCCGCCCGCATCACGTAGCCATACATGCCGGAGCCACTCTCTTTCTCCTGGATCGTTTTTGCAGCGGTCAGCACGTCGTCCCACGTCGCCGGAGCTTTCAAGCTGTGCTTCTCAAAAAGATCTTTGCGATAGAAGAACAACTGCGAGTTGCCGACGTAGGGAAGCGCGTAGAGCGAACCGGACTGGTAGGGATGGCGACAGACCGCGATCGAAGCGTCGATGAAGTCGGTGTCCGGCCCGTTTTGTCCGCGTTTTTGCAACAACGGCGTCAGTTCAGTTAAGAGCTGCTTCGTGGCGAAAGTAGGGAACCACGGGTCGTCGAGCATGATCAGGTCATAAGCTCCCGTGCGCGCGTTGAGATCTATCAATTCTTTCTCAAAAAGATTTGCGTACGGAAACTCCGTGACCGTGATATGCACGCCGGTTTGCGTTTCGTAATCGACGGCAGCCTGTTTGAGTGCTTCTCCTTCGACGCCCGAAATCGCGGCAATTGTCAGTTCTTTGCGAGCTGGTTGGGGGTCCTTGTTGCAGCCCACAGTGATGACGAGGAGCAGCAACGCTGTAAGTGATCTTGTCAATCGCATAAGTTTCGGCGCATATAATATGGTCTATGCGACAAATCGTCACT
>DATJKO010000305.1:0-1535 GCA_035491355.1 Pyrinomonadaceae bacterium | reverse complement strand
CATACCGCACCGATCTGCACGATGTGCCGCACGGATCTTTTCTTTTCCTATCGCAAAGAGAAGAGTGTCAATGGAAAAGTCGGACGACTGATGGCGGTCATCGGCCGGCGCTGATCGTTAATCGACGTTGAGCCACATCTTTACTTCGCGTGTCACTGGCGGGAAGCATGAGTCGTCAGTGCACGCCTGGAAGCGCAACTTACCTTTAATCTCGCCTGAACCGCCGGAGTAATTCGCCGGCACAGTCACCGAAAAGCGAATTATCGAGCGGCCTTCGAACACGGCCACGCTGCTTTTGGAAAACTTCAGATTGCGCATCATTGGGCGCGGATAGGTGATCGGTCCGACTGACATGCCCGAGGGAGTTTGGACGTCGAGCTTTGTCGCCACCAGGAACTTGTCCAGCGGTTTATTCGACTGCACGTGAATACCCTGTGGTATTTCCATCACGACGCTGGCCTTGACCACTCGGCCTTTTTTGATTCGATCGGGCGCGACGGAGCCGCTGAGCTTCACGTCGTCGGACGACTGCGGCCGCGGCGTGGAATAGAACGTCGCCGGGATTAAGAGAACTGCGATCAGCAGGATGGCTTTCGAAATCGACGAGTGTTTGATCATCTATTTGTACTCAAGCTCCGATCGAATTGATGTTGATAGGTGTTCCCTGGCGTGCTGCAAGTTGCCCGCAAGCTGCAAAAATATCGCGGCCCCGCGGCCGTCGCACGTAGACGTGAATTCCCTTGGATTCCAGAATGTTCTTGAACCGTTCAACAGTCTGATCCAGCGAAGGTTGATATGGCAACGGCTCGGCGGGGTTGTGTGGAATCAGATTCACCTTGGCCTTGAGACCATGACGGTTTAACAGGTTGGCGAGTTGCCGGGCGTGTTCGTCGGTATCGTTCACGCCGGCAAGCATCACGTATTCAAACGTGACGCGCTCGTTTGGCTTCAACGTCTTCTCAAACTCCTTGCACGCACTCAGCAAATCTTCCAGTGGCCAACGTTTGTTGATTGGCATCAACTCGTTGCGCAGTTCGTCAGTGGGCGCCGCGAGCGAGATCGCGAGATGTGGACGATCGGTAACCTTCGCGAGTTCGAGGATGCGCGGGACGATGCCGGCGGTCGAAATCGTCACGCGATTCGGAACAATGTGAAGTCCCTGCGGGTCGGCCATCACCCGCAACGCGTGTAAAAGTGAATCGAAATTCAGGAACGGCTCGCCGGCGCCCATGCCCACGAGGTTGGTCCCTCGTGGTGGTTTTGCGCCAACACCGTACGCGTCGTTGAGAGCGATGATGATTTGTTCGACGATCTCGCCCGCGGTTAACGAACGCAGCAAGCCGAGTTGGGCCGTCAGGCAGAAAGTGCACTGCAACGGGCAACCGGACTGTGATGAGAAGCAGATAGTGTCGCGGCGTTCCTCGGGAATGAAGACGGTCTCGACCGGAAAACCGTCGGGCGTTTTCATCAGGTAGCGGCGGGTGCCGTCGTCGGAGATGTAACGCGATTCGACGGTAAGCGTTGACGGACGGGCG
>DATJKO010000304.1:0-7017 GCA_035491355.1 Pyrinomonadaceae bacterium | reverse complement strand
CCGCCCGTCCCGCACTCAAGGGCAAAGTTCCTGGTTCAAACGATTGCGTTCCTTGTCACAAGCCGGCGGGTTGAGACTCGAAGAGTCCCTTTTTTCTAATGTGCTGCACATGACATGAAACGCAATCTGGTGAGCGATCCTGTTTAGTGTGACATGCGGCACACGTTGTCCTGGGGGTCTCACGATCGAGGGGATCGAATGACTGGTGGCAACTGTTGCATGACAGTCGACCCTGATCGTTTCCCTTAATCCCCGCCACGACCTTTACACGCTGATCGTGCAACGCGTGAAACTGATTACTGCGCCATTTCTGATCGGAATCCGTTGGCAGACGCACAACTGCTAACTTCCGCAACTCCCACTCTTCATCGTTGATCGACTTCGCGCTCCACTGACCCTCCACCACAGGATACCCAAACGTACCGCCATGCGGCGTACCCACTCGCCGCCCGCTGTAAATGTTCTGATTACCATCAGCGTGACAAGTGGTACAGGAAGCTAACGCGCCCCGTGTCGCGCTAAATTCAGCGCCTTTGTGCTCGGCATGACAGTCGACACACCCGATCCCTGCGGCTTCATGTGGTTTGATCACCGTCGCAACGAAAGCATCCGACGTGTGACACGAAGCACAGCGTTGCTCCATGCTCCCGCGCCACGAATGACACGTCGTGCACGATCCGGCATTCGCTTTCGCGGCGATCGGGGGCGCCATCGTGAATTCGCGTGCTTCATGAGCACGCGAAAGTGGCGCAGGCGCGTAGGCCTGTGTGTACCAGTAAGCACCGGCAACCGCGATCAACCCGATACCGAGAAAGCCCCAGACGAAATACGCGGCGGGCCAACGTGAGACGAGATCGGTCGTCGCGGTCCAATTCGAACTCGCCTTGCCGGTCCGTCTGCGCGCGCGTGGGAACAATGGCGACGGACGCACCATTTTTGCCACTTCGCGCATTCGTTTGTCCCAGAAGATGTCGAGCGCCTTCGTACCTGCAATCGGCGCCGCCCGCGGTTTCTTCGCCTTCGCGCCTTCGGGCATCTCCAGATTCGCAGTGCTCAAACCCGCGTCGCTGACGTCGATCTCCGCAGACCCCACACCGATCAGTAGTGCAACGGAAATGACCAATGCGTTTTCAGTGATCTCGACCTCCAACTGGAATGGTCCAGCCTCGATCACATCGCCAGACGCAAGCGCCTCGTTCTCCTCGACGGGCTTGCGGTTCAGCAACACGGGATTTCGCGGGCGCAACGAGAACAGGTAATAACCATCCTCGACCTGTTTGATACCCGCCTGCACGCGCGAAACGGACGGATGATTCAACAGCAGTTCACACTCCGGCAAACGGCCAATCAGCATGCCATCGCTGATGATCGTCACCGGATCGATTGGCAAGTCGCTGCGAACTATGACGTATTGGTTAGGAGCGGCCATGTACTGGTCGAAGAACTTTAAACAAGACCCCTTCTTGGAATTGTCGTTTCTGCGTGCTCTGCGTGATCTCCGCGTCTCTGCGTGGAAAAAGCCTTTAACCGTAGAGCACGTTGAGATAACGCGGAGTTGGAGAACCTAATTGACTTTGAAGAACACCACCTGGACGATGTGTACGAGCATCAACGCGAGCATCAATGCCGTGGATATGACGTGGGCTGGAATCCAGACCCGCAGTAATCCATGCAACAACAAAAGGGCATCGATACGTCGTGCGGTAACGGCTGTCTCGACGGCGGAAATCAACACGCCTCGTTCTTCGTCGGTCGCGAGTCGCGTAAGCCGTTCCTTGAACTCCTCGCGTGCCTGGGCCACCGCGGCTTTCAACGACTCGCGCCGCGAGAGTTGCCCCCACAGAAACCGGCGTGAAAAGAACCGCGGATAGATACGATCGCGAATCTCGTCCGTCAACCAACCCTGACTCTGCTCGAGAATCTGCGCCGACTGTGTCCGCAACTCCGCTCGCCGCTCCCGTAGATCTTCAACCAACAGCGGCTCTCCTTCGATGCGGGTCATGATTCGCGGCGCCACGTAGTAACAGACGATTCCCAGCACGCCCGACAGAATCACCACGTAGAACGCGATGTAGAGCAACGTAGTCAGCACGCCGCCCGTGTGCGTACCGGAGTGCAGCAACAGAACGATGCCCGCGCTGGCCCCGATGTAAATATGGGCCAACATCCAGTAGCGCAAGGCGCCTGCACGGCGGCGATAAACCTGCTTGCGCAACGGATATGTCATCACGATCGCGACTCCGAATAGTCCGACGAGTCCCGTCAGCCAACGCATCGTCAACCACGCGCCGGCGAGTACGCCGTCGAAACCGTGTCGCGCCAAACCCCAAATCACGGCCACTGCCGCGAGGATCGTCACTAGCGCGCCGCCGATGTGCCACGCACGCGCAAGCGGATCGCTCTTGTGAATGTTCCGTCCGATCGCGTGCGTCTTGTCTTTGAAAATCAGACCCTGGGTCGCGCCGATCTCCGTGAAGTACTCGATCGGATTAACCCGCACAAGCGCACCGGTCGGACAATTCTCTTCGCACGAGTACGCTCGACGACGCGCACCCGGTGGATTCAACTTCGTCCCCTCGCACAGGTTGCACTTGATCGCGACGACGTCGTCGCCCGGCTCGGGTGTCACCACCGGATCGATCTTGAAGCTGAACGCCTTTTTCAGCGCAGAAACGAAACTGCCGTTCGTTGCGGGAGCGGCGCGCGGCACCATCGAGATTGCATCGTAAGGACATTGCGTCGCACAGTCGTAACAACCGATGCAAGTTGGACCATCGATGTCGATATGCCCGTGTGCATCGCGAAAGATCGAACCAGTCGGACAGCCGGTCAAACACTCCGGATCCGCGCAGTGCATGCACACCTGCGGCACGAGCGCGTGTTGCAGTTGTTTCTTCCCAATCGCAACCGGTCGTTGGATCTGAATTCCGCGGCGCAGCAGACGCGACTGTCCATGAACTTTGTGACACGCCAGCGAGCAGTTGCCACAACGGACGCACAGGTCCATGTCCATCACCAGCACATTCGCGCCGTCGACGATCCCGGTGGCGATCTCGTGCTCGACTGACTTGAGCACGTTGAGATCGGGAACCTGCTCGATCGTCAGCGGCAACGAGTCGTCAACGTTCGAGACGGAACCAAACGTCGCCGCCAGTTGTTCGCGAAGCTGCGGATCGGTCGAAAACTCAGCCAGCGGAACCTCAAGCACTTCCGTGCGCGCCATCAAACTCGCGTTGTACTTCCACGTCTCCGCTCGTTTCACTCCTTCGAGTCCCAGACAATTTCCGCTGCCAAGAAAATCGACGCCGATGCCTTCGTCCACTCCCATCACAACTTCCGGCGAGGTCGCGTGAAACGGAACGCCACGCGCTCGTCGCACCCAGCCACTCTTGACCAGAATTAGGCGCTCGATCGGCTGGCCTTCGCGACACAGCACGTGGTTCTTTCCGTAGACCATATAACGCGCGCATCGTCGCAGTTCGTCGGCAAGTTGTTGGCCCACAGGCTGGTCGGAAATCAGCGCGAGGTCTTCGAGAACGCGTCCGAAGCCGTGCGCGCGATAAGTCTCGTCGAGTGTTTCACCAAACGTCGGCAGCTTGCGCAGCAGGCGCAACGCGGGCCGCGTGACTTCGAGTACGACGGCAGCCTGGCCCGCGGGAACTGTGACGGTCGCATTGCGTTCGACGCCGGCGAGGAGTGCCATCTCGCCGAAACACGCGCCGGGTTCGAGGCCGCCGATTCGCTTGCGACCACCAGCTTCACGCACGTACACGTCGAGTGCACCTTCCACGGCGATGTAGAAAGTGTTTCCACCCCACTCACCCTGACGCATGATGTCTTCGCCGGAGTCGTATGCGAGCAGCCGAACGTATGGACCGACGCGCTTGCCGTTAGCGTAGTCGCGTCCCTGAAGGATTACTTCGAGATCGGTCCCATACTTCTGTTTCCCATTTTGTTCTTCGAAAAGTTCGGCCGTGAGAGAAAGATTCTGGACAGCTTCAACAACGCGACCCCGATCGGTTATTTCGCGCGGCATATGGTGTTTATACTACAGACAAACGGAGGAGGACTAGTACTTTTACTTGTGTGCTTTGTACTTGGTGCTTTGTGCTTTGTACTTTGTTCGCTGGCGAGAGGCTTCAGTGATAGTTCAACGGTCAACCAGCGAACAAAGAACAAAGTACCAAGCACAAAGCTCCAACAGGAAGCACAAAGCGCTAACTAGTAAACACAAACCTCCAAGCTCATGCTAAACTTTCCTCATCAATGTTGCCTGAAAATCTTTATTCACTTCCCCGCGAACAACAAATCGGACAATTCCTTTTCATCGGACTTCCAGGCACCGAACTGGACGCCGAAACACGCGCGTTGCTCACTGACGTTCAGCCCGGCGGGGTGATTCTGTTTGGTCGCAACGTCGCAAGTGCGCAGCAAGTGCGCGGCTTGCTCGACGGCATTCGCGAGCTGGTCAGGACGCCTTTGTTGTTCGGCATCGATCAGGAAGGCGGACTCGTCGATCGTCTGCGGCGTATCTTCACGCCCATGCCTTCGGCGCGAACGATTCGTCAACATGGCGATCTCGCCGCCGCACGCGCGCTCGGACGCATCACCGGCGAAACACTGCGAATGCTTGGTTTCAACATGAACTTCGCGCCAGTGATGTCGATCATGACTGACGATCGCGATCTGCTTTCAAACGGCCTTTACTCGCGCTCTTACGGACGTTCGCCTGGTGAAGTGCTCGGCTACACTACCGTGTACATGCGCGGACTTCAGGGCGCGGGATGTCTCGGCTGTTTGAAACACTTTCCGGGAATCGGCGCGGGTGAAGTCGATTCGCATGAAGAGATTCCGGTGGTTCGTCTCTCGCACGACGATCTGATCGCGCAGGACCTCGCGCCGTACATCGAACTCTTTCAACGGCGTGATGATCGGGTACGTTGCGTGATGGTCAGTCACGGTGGTTTTCCCAACATCGACATCAAAGAGGAAGTGACCGGTGGCCTGCTCGTACCCGCGTCGCTCAACTACAACATCGTCACCCAACTGCTGCGGCAGGAACTCGGCTACAAGCATCTCGTCGTCACCGACGATCTGGAGATGGGTGCCATCGCACGTCACTACGAAATGGGCGACGCAGCCGTGCGCGCATCGCTCGCGGGCGAGGACATGCTGTTGATTTGCGCGTCGCCCGACAAGATCCGTCGCGGCTACGAAGCGCTACTCGAAGCGGCGCATACAGGCCGGCTGCCGGAGAACCGCATTCGTGAATCGTTGAATCGCATCAGCCGGACCAAGGCCATCATCGAGCCGCCGCTGCCGCTCGATCTTGAACGCTTGCAGTTCCTCGCCGACAGCATCGAAAAACTCAACAACAAGCTCAACTACGTTTACGGAGGCACAGTTAAGTGAGGATAAGGACGGTTATCCTGCTGTTTTCTTTGATAGTTTTGTTGATAGTGGCGCCAGGTTGCCGGACTCGAAGAAGCAGTGCCTTCGTAATCGCTTTGGGCGACAACATCCGCACGATCGATCCGCTCGGCTCACCTTCAACTGATGCTGCCAGCGAACGTGTGAGCACGCTGGTTTTCAACAAGCTGGTGAAGAAGAACGACCAGTTTGATTACGTTGGCGAGCTTGCCTCGGACATCAAGCGCTCCGACGATGGGCTGACTTACACGTTTAATCTGCGCGACGGCGTGAAGTTTCATGACGGGCGCGCCTTCAGTTCCGCGGACGCAAAGTACACGCTCGATCTGTTGCTCGCGAATAGCTTCCAGAAGTCTGCGAGCTTCTTCGAAGGCACCGGACAACAAAAAACGAGTTATATCAAGAGCATCGAGGCGCCTGATGCCAAAACGCTCGTCGTGACTTTGAACAAACCCTGGGTCGGTTTGCTTTCGAACCTGGTGGCGATTCCGATCGTCGCGAAAGACAGCTACGAATCGCAAAAGACGCATCCGATGGGCACTGGCCCATTCAAGTTCATTAACTACAACAATCAACAGCAGGTCGTCGATCTGGAAGCGTTTTCTGAATACTGGGAGGGTGCCCCGCACCTACAGTCGATCCAGGTTCGGGTGCTTCCCGAGATGAGCCAGTTGCAATCCGAAATTCAGGCTGGTCGTGTCGACATTGCACCGATGCCGACGAGTCTGTCGCCGGATGCGATAAAGCTACTCGAAACAGATCCGAATCTTCAGGTCAAAGTATTCAACGGTTCGAACATTGTATTACTGACTCTCAACACCACGGCCGCGCCGCTGGACAACGTCAAGGTGCGACAGGCGATCGCGTATGCGATCGATCGTCAGACGATCATCAACACGCTGGTCGCGGGTTATGGCAAGGTCGCCAACTCGATTATTCCGGAAGAGTCGTGGTCTTATTCTCCGGGCCAAACCTACTCATACGATCCCGCGATGGCCAAGAAGCTTCTCGATGAAGCCGGTTTCCGCGATCCTGACGGCGATGGACCACGAATGCGCTTCGACAAGCCGATCCGGTATGGCCTGTCGGGCAGCAGCATTGCCGGACGCAATTATTCCGTGGTGGTTCAGAACCAGCTCAAGCAAGTGGGGATCCCGATCGAGATTCAAACCTACGAAGGGACCACGCTGTTTGATGAGATGCGACGCGGTAATTTCCAGATTGGATACTCGCAGTGGGTGGGCGGTAACCAGGATCCGATCTTCTACAAAGACCTGTTTGCGACCTCCGAAATTCCCACGGAGCAGAGACCGGCGCGCAATCGCAGCCGTTACAGCAATCCGGAGTTGGACAAGCTTGTAGACGAGGCAGTGAACACTTTCGATCGCACGCGAGGCCGGGAGCTTTACAAACAGATTCAGGACATCGTGAGTCGGGATATGCCGGTGTTTCCGTGGTGGTACCAGGCAAATATCGTGATCGCCCGCAAGGGCGTCGGGAACATTCAGGTGAATGCGAGCGGTGATTGGGGCTTCGTCAAGAACCTTACTCGCGAAGGTCAATGAGTCTGGCGGGGATCGCACCCTC
>DATJKO010000303.1:0-3164 GCA_035491355.1 Pyrinomonadaceae bacterium | reverse complement strand
TCGATGTTCGACAGCATGCGGCGCGTCTGTGCTTCGAGACCTTCCTCCAGTTTTCCGGTATCAGGATCGCGACCTGTCTGGGCTGTTACAAAAACCAGATCGCCGGTGCGGATTGCCTGTGAATAGGTGCCGAGTGCCGGGGGCGCCGCGTCGGTTTTGATTCGTGTTTTATTGATCATCCGTCCCGATCCTCTCCGCCCGCAGCGGGATTTCAAAGTTCACTTTCACTGGCGCACCACCCAACGGCGCGAGATCCAGTAGTTGCACCTGGCCCGGGAAAATGATCTGCAACAGGACCACGTTTGAAGTATCCGCAAAGTCGAGATCGAAATAATGAAACTCGGTGATGTTGGAACAATAGATCCAGAGATTGTTTTGTTCGCGAATCCACTGGCGAAAACCATCGCTCTCCATCGGCTCGGTCCGAATCTCAAGCGGCACTTCGGTGAGTATCTGTTTTGTCAGTTCGAAGTGCTCGAACACATACTGCCAACTCTGTTCGTAAGGGCGCTTCGTCGAGCCACGCTCACGCGGTAGTTTTCCCCGTTGCTTGAGACAGATGTTTTCGCGGACGAACTGTTCGCGCTCGTTGGCGATCCTGTAATCGCCGTCGGTAAGCCGTTGCAGAAAGTGGTCTGCGTCGCGGCTGCTGATAAGGACGCGGCGGATGATGTTGAAATAAGTAATGGCGGTCGGGTTGATGTCGAAGATGGTGAGCCGCGCCGGACGCCAGAGCGGGATCAAATTGAGACCATACAGACCACCGACGACGCTGATCATGTGAATATCTTTGCGCCGCTCGGGAGCGACGTTGTCGTAGTGCGCCTTGATTTCGGCAAACTCGCTGAACGAGCCGTCCTGGGAACCGTCATCGGTGCCGTAAAAGACGTTCTCCGGGTGGTCGTGGTACATCTCACGATTGAAGGCTCGGGGTGCTTGTGCTGTCACGATTGCCTCGCTTAGTTGACGACCTCAAAATCCCAGGCCGGCCGATTGAGTTCCTTGAAGTTGTACATTCGTTCATTCCAGCCGGTTTCGACCGGCTGTGAGCTGCTGTAGGTGATGCGAATTGTTCGATCGATGAAATCGAGCGCGTTTTCGACGACGTTGATGTCCGGGTGACGCACGGTGACGAATCCATCGCCGGTGTAAGTCCCTGACTTTCTAACGCCGATCTTGGGCCAGCGTGCTTCGACGATGACGCCGTTTAGCGTCGCCTCAACTTTTTCGACGCCTGCGACAGTCTTCACGGACCCGGACCCCGCGCCGCGTAGAAAGATCGTGCCGACAGCGAACTTGCGCTCGAGTGGGCCATCGAAACATCCGTCGACGACTGCCCTGGCCCACATACGATACGGATCGACGTCGAACGCAAAGCCAAACATCGGACCAATGCGCGCGCCGGCGGGTCTGAGTGTCGCATCGACAAAACCGGCCGGACCCGCAGAGTTAATGAAACCCTCCATGTGCGTCAGCGCGTTCCCGACTTGCAAAGCCCGCACAGCCGCTGTGCCTTCGGCAATGAAATCCTCGTAAGCGCTGAGGTCGCGCGGCATCACGCAACGCCAGCGGCAGTGTGGGTCTTCGAGCGCGTTCAGGATCGGCGGGTCGTAACAGCAAATCGAATAGCACTGCGGTTCGTTTGCGATGGTAACTGTGTCGAAGCAAAGCTCCTGGCCGTTGACGTAAGTCTCCGCGATCACAGGCGCTGTGATTAATTCTAGTATCCGCGTGAGCTGCTCTTCGGTTGTTATGCGGAACGTCGTAACGGCGCCGCTGCCATTGAGTGGCTTGAGCACAATGGGCAGGCCGGCTTCGCTAGCGAAGCGCCGCGCATCATCAGCGGTGTTGACGACTTCGTGTCGCGGAGTCTTGATCCCCGCGTTACTAAGTGTTGATTTCAGTTGCGACTTGTCGAGCGTGCGCGCGACAACTTCGGAGCTCATCGCTTCGAGACCCAACGCCTCGTTCGCTGCCGCGACGGGCGCGAGCAAGGTCTCTTGCGCGGTAACGATCCGGTGCAGACTTCCCAGCTGTTTGGCCGCGTCGATCAGTTGACTCGCATCGTGAACGTCGTTTACGCGGACCATGTCTGAATCTTCAGAAATCACGAGTAACGTCACGTCTCGCAATTGGCCGATCGCATTCGCGGATCGCAACGCTTCGCCAGTGGCCGCTCGGCACACAAATGCGATCCTCCGGTTCATGCGTTCGCCTCCATTGCGATTCGACGCGCCTCTAGCTGTGCTTCGCGCGCCGCCTTGTCGTGTATGACGTACTGAATGACGTCGCGCCCCGCTGTGTTCGCCACATCCTCTGCTGACAGCGGCTCCAACCCGTGAAACGAAACATCCGAACGTACAAAAGCGAGCAGTGAGTTGGGCCGGTAAGGCGCAGTCTTCACGCGAACAAAATCCTCAAACGCATAGTGCTTGCTCTGCGGACAACTAAATCCCGCTTCTTTCGGACGATACAGCGATGTACCAAGATGTTCCGCGCTGTTGTCAGGCGCCAGATAAAGCAGCAGCACCACCAGCTTCGTGTACAGATCGGAGTGTGGTCCAAGAAAGTACCCGGCACGATGACGAATGAATTGCGACTCGATCGTCACCGCCGGCCACGACTCTCGGCCGCCAAACGATTCCAACACCGCCTGCGCGAGTTCGTGACTGAGAAACCAATCGTTAAATGAAGTCCAAAACGTTTGTAAATCGGACGGGAGACGATCCGTCCAACCATGGTCCATGTCGCGTTGATCGCGGTGGCGGAAATGATCCAGCTTGAGATCCGTGACCTCATACAAGTTGTCGTAAACATCGCTCGCCGGCAGATGGCGCAACAGCTCGCGATAGTAATCGTCTGGAAACACCTGCTCGAGAACGTAATGCGGAAACGGATCGTGATCCACTTTCGCGCTGCGCAACCGACCAACGATATGTTCCAAAGGACTCGTCATAAGCTCCGTTCCGCTTCACGAACCAGCGGTATCACTTCCCGACCGAAGATCATCATCTCATCCAGCTTGGGCCATCCGGAAATGATGAATTGCGTCACGCCGATCTGCTTGTACTCCATGAAAGCCTGCGCCAGATCCTGCGGCGAGCCGACGAGCGTGATCGCCGAGGAACCGTAGTACGGCACAAGGCCGGCCCACAGATTTCGAT
>DATJKO010000302.1:0-5916 GCA_035491355.1 Pyrinomonadaceae bacterium | reverse complement strand
TATTGCGCCGCATTACTATTGAGTGACTATGAGCGTAATGTTAGTCAGAGCGTTCGGAGTATTAGGGGTGATTTTAGGGGCCGCCTATTTGTGCGAGGGCGTGCTGCTGATTCGTTGGGTCGTTCGTGTGGGTGGACGCTTGTCACCTTCCGCACTCCTACCTAAGCTCTCATTCATCACGTGGGACGTTCTCTTCGGTCTGTGTTTGATCGTCGCGGCGGTTGGACTGATGTTGTGGAAACAGTGGGGCAGGATGATGTGGCTGGCTCTATTACCGGCACTGCTTCTCGTACACCTCGCCATCATCACTAAAGGTGGTTTGTTCGGTTATGTAAATGAGTCGTATTTGATTTGGACCGGAATGGTCGCGTTTGTGACAGCGCTTTCGTGGTGGTACCTCAACAAGACACAGATACGCGCACGCTTTGCTCGTTCGAAACAAGACGCGCCTGATCCGAAAGAAGCGTGACTACGCGATCCCCTCGGGGCAAACGGAGGCGGCACTGCTTCCCCTTGCGTGCCCTCCCACGTCGCCCCGTTTGCCCCCCGCCAACCATGTAACGCGTAACGAAGAGACAAAAAGGACCGTGGTGCATTGTACTTTGTGCTTTGTACTTTTGTGCTTTGACAAAGCACAAAGTTCTAAGTTCCAAGCGAACTAAGATCGTGGTTTCACAGTGCTGCGCTCGTAGTCGATGAGTTTTTGCTTCCGTTCCAATCCCCAGCGATAACCGCCAAGACTCTGATCCTCGCGCACGACGCGATGGCACGGAATCACCAGCGCGACCGGATTCGTCGCACAAGCACGACCGACAGCGCGCACCGCGCCCGGCTTACCCAACGCTTTCGCGACGTCGCCGTACGAAACTGTTTGACCGTAGGGAATCGCCCGCAACTGTTCCCACACCTGACGCTGAAACGCAGTGGCACGAATGTCGAGCGGAAGATCGAGCTGAGGTTCCCGATTCGTCAAATGGTCGAGCACCTTCTTAACTGGCTCACGCAGCGATGAATCGTCACGTTTGATCGTTGCCGCAGGAAACTCCGCTTGCAGATCCTTTTCGAGTTCTGCATCGGTATCACTCATTCGCACTGCACAAACGCCACGCTCGGTTACAGCAACAAGCAGTTGGCCCAACGGCGATCTCACGATCGTGTAGCGGATCTCAATTCCGCGGCCACCGCGACCATACGTCGCGGGCGTCATGCCGAGTTCCTGCGGCGCATGTTCGTAGAGTCTGCTGCTGGAGTTGAATCCTGAATCGTAAAGCGCTTGTGTCACTGGTTCTCCTTCGCGAACGCGCGTCTTGAAATCGCCAAATCGGCGCGCCGCCAGATACTGACGCGGACTGATCCCCATGACGCGTTTGAACGTGCGTTGCAAGTGAAACGAGCTGACGCCTGCGTCCGCTGCAAGATCCGCTAGTTTTACCGTCTCCGTTTGACTCGCGTCGAGAAAACGACAAACCCGTTGCACCAACTCGACGCGCGAATCCACCCGCGCGTGTCGCGGCTCACAACGCAAACACGCGCGAAAGCCCGCCTGCTCCGCCGCATCGGGGAGTGGGAAGAACGTCACGTTCTCGCGCCGCGGACGACGTGATGGGCATGACGGGCGGCAGTAGATCTTTGTCGAGCTGACGGCAAACACAAACTCACCGTCAAACCGCGCGTCTTTCGCGGCTACTGCTTCCCACATTCGCTCGTCAGTCTTCATCACGCACTAATACTAGAACAACATAAACGGCACTTCTATCTGGTTCTTGCGATCAAACTGGCAGGTGGCGTCTAGAATCGCGAGTTCCTCGGCGGTCTCTGCGTTGAAAACAGCCTTTTTAACGCAGAGGCGCAGAGAATGCACAGAGGACCGCAGAGAAACACCTTCAAATTGAGACATCTGGCCGCCTCGTTTTGTGTACTTCAATCTCTATGCTTAAATGCAAAACACAACTCGTGGATTCGGAATTTCTATCACAACTGAACGAACAACAGCGCGAAGCCGTGCTCGCTACCGAAGGTTCGCTACTGATACTTGCGGGAGCTGGTTCCGGCAAAACTCGCGTGATCGCGCATCGGATCGCGTACCTGATCGCCGAACAGAAGGTTCCCACCTGGAACATTCTCGCCGTCACGTTTACAAACAAAGCCGCCGACGAGATGCGCCAACGCGTGCAACGGCTGCTGCACGCACGCAACGCTTCGGATCTGCCGCTAGTTTCGACGTTTCATAGTCTCTGCGTCCGCATGCTGCGGCAGGACATCGAAAAACTCAACGACAACTACACGCGCCGCTTCACGATCTACGACCAGGACGATTCGCTGCGTCTGATTCGCGGGTGCATTAAAGACCTTGGTTACGACGAGAAGTCGCTTGGTCAGCGCGCCGTGCAGTCCACCATTAGTTCGGCAAAGAACCGAGGCGAAGACACGCGCGCCTTCGCGGCCCGCGCCGAATACGGTGACGAACGCCGCGCGGCGATCGCGCGCGTCTACGAGATGTACGAAGCGCGCCTGCACGCGAATAACGCCCTCGACTTCGACGATCTGCTGATCAAGACCGTTCGACTGCTGCGCGACGTGCCCGAAGTGCGCGAGAAGTACAACAACAAGTTTCGCTACATACTCGTCGACGAGTATCAGGACACGAACTCGCTCCAGTTTGATCTCATCAGGCTCATCACTCAGAAACAACAGAACATCGCCGTCGTTGGTGACGAAGACCAATCGATCTACAAGTGGCGCGGCGCCGATATCTCCAACATTCTCAATTTCGAAGTCCACTACCCGCGCACAAAGATCATCCGCCTCGAACAAAACTACCGTTCAACGCAAACGATTCTCGACGTTGCGGGCGCGGTAGTGAAGAACAACCGCCAGCGCAAAGGAAAGAACCTCTGGACATCGAATCCGCGTGGCGGGCGTGTTGGTTATTACCAGGCCTACGATGCGGAAGCGGAAGCACGTTGGGTGGCCCAAAGGATTCTCGAACATCGTCGCGACGAGTTTGATCTGCGTGCAGCGGTGCTGTACCGCACCAACTCGCAATCGCGTGTGTTTGAAGAAGCGATGCGTCGCGCGGGTCTGCAATACAACATCCTCGGCGGCTTCAGTTTTTACGAGCGCATGGAAGTTCGCGACATCATCTCGTATCTGAAACTCGCGCTGAATCCAGACGATTCGATCGCACTCGACCGCGTCATCAACAGCCCGCCACGAGGAATCGGGCGCACGACGACCGAAGAGCTCGAGCGACGGCAGAAAGATGCGTACGTTTCGTTGTGGGAAACGATCTCGCTCGTGATCGAGAACCCCGAAAAGCTAAGCCCGCGCGCCATCAACGCGCTGCGCAACTTCCGCAACATCGTCACGCGTCTGGGCGAAATGGCAACACTCGAAACCACCGACTCGACCTCGCCTGTGTCCGACGTCGTGCGGGCAGCCCTGGTCGAAACGGGTTACGAGTATTGGCTCCGCTCGGAGAAGACTGAAGAAGCCGAAGGACGTTTGGAGAACTTGCAGGAACTCGTCAATGCCGCTGTCGATTACGACGATCAGGGCATTGAAGGCCTCCGCGAGTTTATCGATCACTCGGCACTGGTTTCCGATCAGGACGATTACAAGCGCGACGCGCCTGTGACGCTAATGACGGTCCATTCGGCGAAGGGTCTCGAGTTTCCGCTCGTCTTCATCGTTGGTCTCGAAGACGGTCTGTTCCCGCATTCACGGTCGGCGGCGGATCCGGAAGATCTCGAAGAAGAACGCCGGCTGGCTTACGTCGCAATGACGCGCGCCGAGCGATACCTCTACGTTTCGCATGCGATGAAGCGCCGTGTTTACGGTGAAGAGATCGCGTCGGAGCCGTCGCAGTTCTTGAACGAGATGCCGTCGGAGTTGTTGGAGGATCTTTCGCTCGGGAAGTCGTGGCTATATTTCCGGCGTGAGTCTGATGCGATTGAGATCGAACCACCGAACGAGCCGCGGCGGGAGAAGAAGAAATACATGGGCAAGACTTACAACAGTGCGGATTCGATTGCCGAGTTCTTCAAGCAGCGCAACCGGCAGATGGGTCAAACGCCCGAACTCAAACCGAAACCGAAACCACTTCCCACCGCTTCTACCTCATCATCGTCGTCCGGGGAGTTCACGCCCGGCTCGTACGTGAGGCACTCCAAATACGGTCGTGGCCTCGTGCTCCGGCGCGAAGGCGCGGGCGAGGCCACTAAACTCACCGTAAGTTTTCCTGGCTATGGCCAGAAGAAGCTGGTCGAGAAGTACGCCGGTTTAGAAAAGGCGTAGCTACCGGACCGAGACTTGATTTGTCGTCAGCTCCGCGGCGATGTCGTTAGCGTCGAACACCTTCCGCAGCACTTCCAACATTCCTCTAGAATCAACCGAAATCGCTCGATTGACTGACCCGTCGTAGATGAAGTCGCCGACGAGCGATTGAATATTGCCGTCGAAGATCAAACCTACCAGCTCGCCGTTCTGGTTGATCGTGGGCGAACCGGAGTTCCCGCCGATGATGTCGTTCGTCGAAACGAAATTGAATGGAGTGTTGAGGTCGAGTGACGACTTCTTGTCCATCCAACGCTGCGGCAGAACGTACGGGAATTGTTTTTTGAACTGATCGGCACGCGCGTAGAGACCTCCAAGAGTCGTGAACGCCGGGATCTTCTTGCCGTTCTCGTTGTAACCCTGGACCTGTCCGTATGACAGACGCAGTGTGAACGTCGCATCCGGGTAGAGCTTCGTGCCTTCGGTATCAAACAACGCTCGCGCGATCTTCGCGTAATTCGCCCGCTCAACACCGGTGACTTCGCTCTCGTATCGTTTGCGCATTTCGCGAGCCTTCGCGTCGACGATACGCGCTACGACGATCATCGGATCGGTCGACTCTTCGATGGCCTTGCGGCCACCGGCGGCGACCTCTTTGCGATATGCGGGATCTTTCAACTTCGTACCCGCGATCATTTCATTCGCTCGCTCTTCCGGGCTCTTGCCGTTGAGCACCTGCTTCACCAGCGGATGATCGGCGCCAAGCAACTCCACCATGAAACTGAGCGAGTCGGAGAGTTTCAGCTTTTCAAAATCGTCGTGAATCGGCGCGGGCGAGTACAACGCCAACTCCAACGAACCACGACGCGCGTCGGTGTACTCGAGCAAGCGCTCGGCATTCGGTTTCTCGCTCTCAGCCGCCAGGCGGACGAGTCCGCGAGCGTAGCCGAAGTAAGTGGTATTGAAACCGCCGCCCTGATCGAAGATGCGACGTTCGCGAATGTAGGTCGGATACGTCTTGTGCGCTTTCGCGATCGCGTCCCAGGCATCGCCATACATCTTCTCGCGCTCTGGGTTCGCGGCTATCGACTTGCGCAGCGCCGCTTCTTCCTTCGCCTTGCGAGCCAGCAACGACGGATCTTTCAGTCCCTTAAGCTGCCCACGATAAACCTTCAAACTGTTCTGCACGCTGTTCAGCTCGTTCTGCCCCTGGCGTGTCTGCTCTTCACCCAGCGCCATGTATTTCTGCAACATCGCCTCACGACGCTCCAATAAGCGGAGAATGATCGGGATGCTGGTGTCGCGCAGTTCTTCCAAATGCGCGACTGTGTCGAGACGTGAAGTCGAACCCGGATTGCCGGTCACGAAAACGAGACTGCCTTCCTTCGCGCCCGCCGTGGACCACTTGAAGTAGTTGTCCGGTTTCACTGGCTGACCGTTCTCGTAAACGCGAACCAGCGCCATGTCGATGTTGAAGCGCGGAAAGTTGAAGTTGTCAGGATCGCCGCCGAAAAACGCCGCCTGGAATTCAGGCACGAACACCAGTCGAACGTCGGTGTACACCTTGTACCGATAAAGATTGTATTGACCGCCCTGGAAAAGGGTGACCACGTCGGAGCGCAAACCGGTAGCTTTTGTCGA
>DATJKO010000301.1:0-4605 GCA_035491355.1 Pyrinomonadaceae bacterium | reverse complement strand
TTCAGCGTCGCAGATGGACGCGTATACATCGGCACCGAACGTGGTGATTTGTTCTGCCTAAACCTGGCTGACGGGAAGACGGTGTGGAAGTCGACAATCGGCGCTGATTCGGATTCGACGCCTGCAGTCGCGAACGGATTTGTCTACACGGCCGCAGAAAACGGCATCGTCTATTGTTACCGGCAAGAGAATGGCGAATTGGTGTGGAAGTACCAGACGCTCGGCGGCATCGGCAAGGAACGAAACGGAATTTGGGCAAGCCCGATCGTAGCGAGCGGCCGGGTCTATATCGGCTCAAACAACGGCTATCTCCACGCGCTTTCCGCCGACAAAGGCGAACTCGTCTGGCGGTACAAAGCGCGCGGGCCGATCTGGGGGACGTCACCGCTCGTCGATGGACGTCTGATTTTCGGAGACAAAGCCGGTTGGATTCACGCAATCTCGGCTGACGACGGTCAGCCGATCAGCGAGTTGAAGATTGGTGATAATATCAATGCCACTCCCGCCATTCTCGGCGGTCGAATCTTTATCGGCGCTTTCAATGGGAAGCTCTACTGTTTGAAGTAACCTTGCTCGTTTACCTGGTCGACAACACAATCGATGGTCAAGGCGCAAGCCCACGCGAGATTCGCGCGGTGCTGGGCCGTTTGATTGCGGGTATCGAAATCCTCACCGAACCTTTCCACGGCGTATCGCTCGAACGCGTGCGCAGCCTGCGCCCGTCGCACATTATCCTGAGCGGACAGAGTCATCCATGGGAGAACTACTCGCCTGAGTCTCTGGCCGGTGTCTTCGACGTGATCAAACACGCGAGCCAGCCGATTCTCGGCGTCTGCGGTGGGCATCAACAGATCGCGCTGGCGCACGGGGCCGGGGTGGGATTGATGGGACGCGTCGAACCCGGCGAAGGGTACGAGGGGGCGAAACGCGAACGCGGCTTCCTTCCCATCGAAAACACGGGCGACGGGCTCTTCAAAGACCTACCAGCGCAAATGACCGTCTGGCATAACCACTGTGACGAGGTGAAGCAGTTGCCAAACGGTTTCCGGAAGACCGCCGCGAACGAAACCTGCCAGATCCAGGCCATGCAGGAGAAGGGTCGCCGGGTCTACGGCGTCCAGTTTCACCCGGAGCTTTTCGACGAGGAACACCCCGAAGGGCGCCGGGTCGTCGAGAATTTTCTCTCCCTCTAAGCCCTGCTATGTCAGCACTTGACCCAAATCCGTCCGATTTGTCTCACAAATATCACGGATTTGCATTTGGACTCTCACGGACCATCGTGCTAGCCTCCTTCCCTGGAACAACGACCTTAATGCTCGTTTTCTTTTTACAGGCACGACAAGCTAGTTAGATCTTTTCAGCGCACCGCATCAAGGATGCAAGCCCCCAACCTCGGCTGACTTCATTGCAGGACTCCTAGAGCCAGGGGACGAGTCATAGGAAAGAACGGACTCGCGCAGGACGCTGAAAACAGAAATCATCGGAACGGAGACCCGAGCGTTTGAAAGTTCATTCTATATTCAGCGGAAGCGCGTTGCTCTGCCTCGCACTTCTGAATGGTTTTTTGATTTTTTCTGCTCGTCCACTTGCAGCAGAAACTCTACCTTCCCAAGGTCAACCCCAAGCCAACAAGTATTCCCAGATAGCCGAAGAGGCTGCTGCCGCACGTTCAGCAATGGAAGCCGCCGATGACGTTAAGTCTAGCGACGCAGTCGCTACGGAGGAGACGTTTGAGGTTGCAGCCACTCATTACGTGGCGACCGCTTACAGCCTGCGCGGGCGTACCGCGAGTGGCGCTCCGGTCAGCAAAGGCATAATTGCCGCTGATCCGCGGGTGTTGCCGCTCGGTTCGCGCGTCAAGATTGAAGCGGGCAACTACAGCGGCGAATACCTGGTCGCGGATACGGGCGGTATGGTTCGCGGTAAGCGAATCGATATCTGGACGCCGAGCTCGCGTGAAGCGATGCGTTTCGGCCGCCGCACCGTGAAGCTGACTGTGCTCAAGCTCGGCGGCAAGAAGAAGGCGGCTCGCTAACCCCCGTCCACAAAGAGCGGCGTGTTAAGATGCGCCGCGAATGTCTCAAGCACAAATTCCGAGCGCGGCGCCTCTGGTTCAGGTCAGACGCGGAGGTATTACCGAATCGCGCCATCGCGGCCAGGTTGCGGCTGTTGAGCCGGACGGCAACGTGGTCGCGTCGCTGGGCGCTCCGTACAACGTAACGTTCCTGCGCTCTTCGGCGAAGCCGTTCCAGGCGCTGCCGTTGCTGACAACAGGCGCTGCTGAACGATTTGGTTTTACTGACGAGGAAGTCGCGCTCGCCTGCGCGTCCCACAACGGCGAACCTATCCACACAAAAATCGTCGCCTCGATGCTCGAGAAGATAGGTCTCACTAAAGAGGCTCTGCATTGCGGCGTTCACGAGCCATACAGTCCCGAAGCAGCCGCAGCGCTGCGTGAGCGGAATGAAGCGGCCACCGCCCTGCACAATAACTGCTCCGGAAAACATGCCGGCATGCTCGCCGTCGCATTACACCTCGGCGCATCAATCGAGAACTACGAAAGCGCCGAGAACCCGGTACAGATCGCCATCGCGCGCACAGTTGCCGAATTCACTGACATTCCAGTCGAAGATCTCGCAGTTGGAATCGACGGTTGCGCCGCCCCGATCTTCGGCGTCAGTGTCAGGGCCATGGCGCTGGCGTATGCGCGACTCGTCTCCCCGCCCTCGAGCTTCGACGAAGCGACGCACAACGCATGCGAACGCATCGTTCGCGTAATGACGACGCATCCCGAATTGATTGGCGGCACTTCAGACCGTCTCGACACGGAGATCATGCGCGCTGCGCGCGGACGCGTCGTTTCGAAAGTGGGCGCCGAAGGTGTCTACACCGCGGGCATACTGCCGTGCGAGCAGTGGCCTGACGGATTGGGTCTGGCTTTGAAGATCGAAGATGGCGACGACAAACGCGCGCGTCCTACCGTCGTGATCGAGTCGTTGCGCCAACTTGGCGTGCTCCATGACGAGTCGCTCGAAGCAGTGTCACGTTACGCCTTCTTTCCGGTGCAGAACCGTCGCGGCGACGTCGTTGGCGAGATTCGTGCTTCGTTTCAGTTGATCAAGTGAAATGAACGACGAAGGTGAACTGAACGAGCCTCCCCTGCAACGAGACGCGGCCGGCAACGTCGATGTCGATTCAGTGCCGGACGTCATCGAGTGGTTTTTGAATCACGATCAGCGCGTCGCGGTCATCAAGCATCCGTCCGTTGAGGAAGTCTTTCAGTGGAAACAACAGCAGAGCCAGTCGCAGCGCGAACAGGTGTTCATCTTCAATCGTGCGGAGGACCGGCTCGCGATCGGTATTATTCAGGCGCTCGCCGACAATACGACCGAACGCGAGCTGCACGGGTGGATCAGCCAGCTGTTGACCGCGCTCGATGCGGCTGCGAAGTCGAATGAGTCTACTGCTGAAGCCTACCAGCTCGATCTCCGCAGCGGCGGATCGATCGTAAAGCAATCCGAAAAGATCCCGTTTCAACGCGGGAGATCAGAGTTTCTGCTGAACTGTTGGATCGAAACATTGTGCACCGCCGAAGCGCGTGTGCTCGGTTGGTTGTACAAAGAATTCTACGGCAGGCCCTATGCTCCCTAAGTTTCCTAAAACCGCGTTACGCGATATTTTCCCGATCACCAAGACCTACAATTATCTGAACCACGCCGCCGTTTCGCCGCTGCCGTGGCCGACGATCGAGGCGGTAGAAAAGCAGCTCAGAGACGTTCACGAAAACGGCTCCGTCAACTTCCAGGATTGGCTGTCGACCAAAGAACAAGCAAGAAAACAGCTGGCGAGCCTGCTGGGCGCACGCCCCGAACAGATCGCGTTCATGCGGAATACTTCCGACGCGCTTTCCACCGTTGCGAACGGATTCACCTGGAGAGCGGGCGATAACATCGTCACGTTTCGCGGCGAGTTTCCGTCGAACATCTATCCGTGGCTGCGCGTGCGCGACGTGCTTGGCGTCGAGGTGCGAATGTGCGAAGAGCGGGACGGTCGCGTCGACTTCGAAGACCTGGCGAGCCTCATCGATCAGAACACGCGCATGGTCGCAATCAGCCAGGTGCAGTATTCATCCGGCTTTCGCATGGATCTCGAACGACTCGGCCGGGTCGTGCGACAACACGACGCATTGCTCGTGGTCGATGTCATCCAGGCGCTGGGAGTGATGCCTACAAACGTCGAGGCGGAATTGATTGACGTTGCCGCCGGCGCCAGTCACAAATGGCTGATGGCGCCCGAAGGCGTTGGTTACCTCTACTTGTCCGATCGCGCGCGAGAGAGATTACAGCCGACGCTCGTGGGCTGGATCAGCGTGCCCCAGCCCGAAGACTTCCAGAACTACGAACAGGGCTGGAACGAGGGCGCCCTCGCGTGGGAATCCGGCACTGGGCCGTCGTCACTCATATACGGTCTGAAAGCGAGCCTGGACCTCTTAATGGCACTGGACGTGACACAAACGGCTCGTCACCTCAAGCAGCTAACCGACCATCTGTGTGAACACTTGCCACGGAAGCCGTACAAGGTCGTCAGCTCGCGATTACCGGGAGA
>DATJKO010000300.1:0-2866 GCA_035491355.1 Pyrinomonadaceae bacterium | reverse complement strand
TTCATCTTCGGCACCAGGACCGGGCTCGACAAATTCTGGGCAGCACTGACCGCGCCCGAAGCGATCTTCGCACTCAAACTGTCAATGGCCACGAGCTTTTGGGCCACAGCCTTCAACGTCATCTTCGGATTGTTCGCTGCGTACGTCCTCTCGCGTTACAACTTCTGGGGCCGTAACGCGCTCATCGTAACGATTTCACTGCCGACAGCGATCCCCACTGCCGTCGCCGGTTTTGCATTGCTTCTGCTTTGGGGCCCGTACGGCACACTCGGACGGTTTCTAACGCCGCACGTCGAGATCATGTTCACCGCCGGCGCGATTATCCTGGCGAACATCTTCGTCACGTTCCCGCTCGCGTTCGGTGTAATCAAACCCGTGTTCGACACCATGAGCCGTTCGCTCGAAGAAGCGTCGGCGACGATCGGCGCCACTCGCTGGCAAACGTTCTGGCACGTCACCTTGCCGTCGTTGCGCGGCGCGATCGTGTCCGGCGCGTTGCTGACTTTCGCGCGCGCAGTCGGCGAGTTTGGTTCGACGATTCTCGTTTCGGGAAACCTGGCCGGACGCACCCAAACAGCCCCTCTCTACATCTTCGCCAAATTCAACGAAGGGCAGATCGAAGCAGCGAACGCGATCGCGATTGTGCTCGCGCTGTTCTCGTTTCTGATCTTCAGTGTGCTGTTCTTCGCACGCGATTGGCTCGACGTCGACTAAGATTGCGAAATTCGAAATAGAGAAAATGGTGAAAGCCAGGGAAACATTGATCCCGCAGCCGGTCCATCCGGCGCCGTCGCTGGCGGAACCGCCGCCGGCCGCCGCCAGTGTGGTCGGGCTTAGCAAACGTTTCGGCAAGACGAGCGTGCTGGAAAACATCAGTTTCGACGTCGCCGAGGGCGAAGTGCTCGTTTTGCTCGGCGCATCGGGCAGCGGCAAGACGACCATTCTGCGAATCATTGCGGGACTCGAAATGCCATACACCGGCAAAGTGATCCTCCACGGCAAGGACGTCACCGAACTGCCCGCCCGCGAGCGAGGCGTCGGCGTTATCTTTCAGTCGTATGCATTGTTTCCGAAGATGACGGTCGAAAAAAACATCGGTTACGGCCTGCGCATCCGCAAACGGACGCGCAAGGAGATCAAGCAGACAGTCAACGAGTTGCTGGCGCTGGTCCAACTCGAAGAGCATCGCAAGAAGTATCCGTCGCAACTCTCGGGTGGGCAGCAGCAACGCGTCGCCATCGCCCGGACGCTCGCGTACAAACCGGAAGTGCTCTTGTTCGACGAACCCTTCGGCGCGCTCGATACGCAAACACGCGTTCACCTACGGCGCGAGATTCGTGCGCTGCTGCGAAAAGTAAACGTGCCGTCGATCTTCATCACGCACGATCAGGAGGAGGCGCTGGAACTCGGCGACCGCGTCGCCGTGCTTAACCAGGGCCACATCGAACAACTCGGTACGCCCTATGAAATCTACAATCGCCCGGCGACTGAATACGTCGCGACTTTCCTCGGCGCCGCCAACATACTCGAAGCGACCGTGAACAAAGGTGGTATTGAAATCGGCGCCGCGCATCTGCCGGTCGTGCTGGACCCTGAGCAGTTTCAGACCGGCGACTGTGTGAAGGTCGTCTTCCGACCGGAAGATGTCGTGCTGAGCAAGAATGATTCCCTTCGCTCGAGCGGGGCGAAAATTGGCGCTGCACGCATCGAGGAGATCAGCTTTGTCGGCGCATACGAACGGGTGCGCCTGCGGATGGACCGTGGTCTCGACGAATGTGGGACTGATGAGAGCCAGTATTACCTGACGACTGACACGCCTGAAAGCCAGTCAACGAAAGCGATAATCGCAACGCGGCCGAAACCCGATACCGTGGCGACGACACTACAGATCGGAGATCGTGTTACGGTGGCCATCACCTCCTTCACCGTGCTACCCGCGACAAAACGATGACCGTTCTTCGTCTGATCTCTATCTCGTTGCTTTTCGGCATACCTGTTTCCGCGCAGTCCCTTTTGGACCACACTGACAATCAGCAGTGGAACGAGGTCCAGGTTTTCATTCCGGTGACCAGGCAGATCGATTTCACGCTCGGCGGGACACTTCGGATCGGTCGCGACTTCAGTCATCCGGTCGACGAAAGAATCGGCGCCGGTTTTTCTTTCAAGGTGGGCCAGCACGTCACCGTCTCACCCAACTACCAGCACATCGGCATGCAGCCGTTCGCCGGACGCCGCGTTTGGGAGAACCGGCTTTCAGTTCCGGCGCAGGTTCGCTTCAACGTCGGTGAATTCCGGCTTACTGATCGCAATCTCTTCGAGCGCCGCTTGCGCAACAACGGTTTGAAAACTACTCGTTATCGGCAGCGTCTCACGGTCGAGCATCCGGTTGGACCAGCGAAGCTTGCGTTGTCGCTTTTCATCTCCGACGAGGTTTTCTACGACTGGGCTGTGGACCGCTGGGTACGGAATCGATTCTCGGTGGGCGCGATAAAGGTCTTCAACAAACACTTCACTCAGGAGTTCTATTACCTGCGACAGAACGACGGCGTTGCCATTCCCGGTGATCTCAATGTTCTCGGGACTCTACTGAGATTCCGGCTCTAGTTTTTGTGCCTTTTTGTGGCTAACTAAGCGCCGCCACCGCCAGACTGTTGAAGCGTCGCCGCACGCCGTTGATGTTTGCAAACGGAAGCAGGCGCGTGTGTGTGCGGTTGGTGAGAAGAATGAACACGCGACGACGCTCGGGATCGATCCAGACGCACGTTCCAGTGAAACCATTGTGACCAAAACTGGCGCGCGGCAGATCGAGGCCGGCGGTGGATTCACTTGTCTCGGCGAGTTGCCACGCAATTGAGCGCGACTCTTC
>DATJKO010000299.1:0-3664 GCA_035491355.1 Pyrinomonadaceae bacterium | reverse complement strand
ATCGATCTCGCTGCCGGCGATCGCTGGTTGATCGCGTTGACGCGCAAAGCAACTGTCGATTGGCTCAACACGACGACGCCGGTATTGGATTACGCGAACGCGATGGTCCCGGCGCGGCAACCTAACAGTGCGGCAACAGCGACTGCCGATTGGCAGGAACACGTCGATGGTAAACCGCAGTTTGCACCGCCGATTGTGCCGCTCGCGCCGTGCAAGTTTACCGGCGGGCTGTACATCGTGACGAGCAACAGGGCGGCGCCTGAGTGCACGAGTTTCAGCAGTTCGCTGATCAACTCCACCGGCTCGTATGTGCAGACGGTCGCGCCGAACGGAGCGGGAACGACGAGCGGAATGTTGGGCTACATGTTCTGGGCCGCGGAATGTCCCGCGACGCGGCGTGTTTGCACAACACCGCCGAACTCATGTGAAGGCGGGGTTGGCGTCGGCGCAACTACGTACGGCATTCCGATTCCGATGCCGCCGCTGCGTCAGAACTGATGAAGGCGCTTCTTGCGATCCTGTTTTGCCTCTACAGCACTGCGGCGTTAGCGCAAGCGAACTGTCTGCAAACGGCGCGCGAAGTTGCGCCACAGCTCTCGCCTGAAACAAGGCGTGACTTGGAGACAAAACTAAACGAGGCGCGGCAACTCTACGGGCAAGATCCCCAATCCGTCGAACGGATCATCTGGCTCGGCAGACGTACCGCGTACGTCGGTCGTTACAAAGACGCGATCGCGATCTACACCACCGGACTTCGCCAGTTCCCCGACGAGGCCCGGCTCTATCGACACCGCGGACATCGTTTCATCACGCTGCGGTGTTTTGACGAAGCAATCGCGGATTTCGAGAAAGCGTCGAAACTGATCAAGGGCAGGCCCGACGAGATCGAACCTGACGGTCTGCCCAACGATCGAAACATTCCCACCAGCACGCTGCAATCGAACATCTGGTATCACCTCGGACTCGCCTATTATCTAAAGCGCGATTTTGAACGCGCTCTGAGCGCCTATCGCGAGGCAGAGAAAGTTTCGCACAACCCCGACATGCTCGTCGCGACCACGCACTGGCTTTACATGACGCTCCGCCGCCTCGGGCGTGAAGACGAAGCGAACAAATCGGTGGCGGCGATCAAAGATGATCTCGCTTTGATTGAGAACGCCGACTACTACAAACTCATCCGCGTCTACAAAGGTCAGCTTGCGGCGACTGATGTTTGGAAGGAAAACCAGGCCGCCGCCAATCTGAGCAATGCGACGATCGGTTACGGGCTCGGGAATTGGTTTCTCTACAACCGGCGACAATCCGAGGCTATGAAAATTTTTCGTCAGGTGACGGCCGGGAATCAGTGGGCCAGCTTTGGCTACATCGCGGCTGAGTCAGAAACAAAACTGCCACAGTCAAAGCGTCCTTGAGGTTCGCGAAAGTGCGAGACTCATGTGGAAGGAAATCGTGAAGGTGCAGCTAGTGAACAAGCTCGCGTTATTGCTTCTGTTGCTCGTGATTCCGGCCTACGTCTACGGTCAAGCCCGTAACGAGCGTCCGATGTATGGCGGGATCCCACCGAACAAGGTAGAAGCAGAAGCTGATCAGAAGTTGATCGACTGGACGATCGAGAAGTTTGGCAGCCGTGAAAAGGGAGCCGAGAACGCGATCCGGCTCGGCTTTAAGTATCTCGCAAACGGCGATTGGAGCACGGCGATGAAGCGCTTCAATCAAGCCTGGTTGTTGAATGGCGAGACAGCAGAAACGCACTGGGGCTGGGGCGCCGCGCTATCGTACCAGGGCGCCTTTTCTGAATCGGAAAAGTATTTCGTCAAAGCGCGTGAACTCGATGGCAAGAATGCCCGCCTATTGACCGACTTCGGTTTTCTGTATCAGTTCTGGGCCACCAAAGGCGACGTGGACAAACAACAGAAGGCCGCGTACCTGGACAAGTCAATCGCGCTCTTTGAGGAGGCTATTCAACTCGACGCAACGTTCGATCGTCCTCACTTCGATTGGGCAGTTAGTTTGTACTTCAAGAAGGATTACGCCGGCGCCTGGCAACAGATCTTTCAGGCGGAAAAACTCGGCGGCCAATCGATAGAACAGAAGTTCGTCAAAGACCTCACGAAGAAGATGCCCCGACCCGCCAACGGCAATTAATCTCGCCAATTTCGCGAATGTCTGCAGCCCGTGAAACGAAACGGGAATTTCATCGCATATACAAATGAAAAGGTGTACTCTGACGCCCTCCAAATTACGAACCGGCGGGATGACAAGATTATGACCGGCATCTTTGGCGATACCTTGAGCTTTAAACAGGAGAATGGCCCTGATGTTTCGCTGGTCGTAAACGGAGACGAGTCGTACGCGCGCTATGAAACGCCGGCCGGCTACTCGGTTATCTACGACTCGGAACTCGGGCTTTACACCTACGCTACAACCGACGACGACGGCAGCTTCGTCTCGAGCAGGATTCCGACGAGCGAAGAACCTCCCGCGAATCTGCCTTTACACCTGGAAGAATCTTTTCCCGTCCGCGCTGCGAAAGCCGAAGCTAAGATCAAAAAGCGCTCCCCGCCGGACACCGCTGATTAAATCTTTGAATTTCCTTTACGCGTGACTCACGCCACCGCGATGTCACCGAAAAGGAATCTTCTGAAAGTACTTGCCTCGCAAAAGAAAGGAACACCCTCATGAGTGGCATCTTCAACGAACAATTAACGTTCAAACAGGAAAACGGTCCCGATGTCCGCCTCGTGGTCATCGGCGACGAACACTACGCACATTATGAAACCATCGACGGCTACACAGTTGTTTACGACCCGGACAAGGGCCTGTACTGCTACGCCGCAACCGTCAACGGTCGCTTCGTCTCGACAGGCGTTCCGATGAGCACTCCGCCGCCCCCGGAATTACGCCGCCACATAACAGAGTCAGAGATCGTACGTCAGGAGAAGTTCACTCTCCGGCACGCGATGCGACAGCCACCCCCACCGGCCTTCAGCGTCGCCGAAACGTTTCGCACCCTTGGCCCAAACAACGGTCTCCTCACCGGCAGACGCGTGAGCACCGGCACTGTCCGCGGACTAACAATCATCGTCGAGTTTCAGGATCTGACGACGACCATCACGAAGCAGGACGTCGAGGAGATGCTGAACGCACCGAACTACACCAAGAACGGAAACTTCAGTTCCGCGCGCGACTACTTCCTGCTCGTGTCAAACGGCCGACTCGATTACACCAACGTCGTTGTTGGTCCAGTCAGGCTCAGCAAGAAGCAGCAGTTCTACGTCACCAACTCGCTGGTGCCGGAAGCGATGCAACTCGCCGTCGCCACCGGGATCGATCTGAGACAATTCGATTCCCGTAACGCCGGGATCATCGACGCGGTGAATTTCCTTTATGCCGGTCAGTCGCGATACGAAGACGAGCTCTGGCCGCACAATTCGTTTCTCGAAATGCAGTTTGGCAGCATCAAGACCAACTTCTACCTGCTCACCGGACTCGGCAGTGGTCCGAACGATCTCACGATCGGCACCTTCTGCCATGAGAATGGTCACCTGCTTTGCCGGTTTCCCGATATGTACGACTACGGCAATCGCGACGGAGACGGCGTCAGCAGCGCGGGCATCGGTTCGTACTGCTTGATGGGCGCCGGCAATCACCTGAACAACGGCCG
>DATJKO010000298.1:0-5954 GCA_035491355.1 Pyrinomonadaceae bacterium | reverse complement strand
CAAACTCGGTCCGTCGCAGATTTGCCAGATCCGTTTGCGCCGTCGCAAATGAAGGTCGCTCCGTAAACAAGCCATCGCCGTTGGTGTCGCGACCAGTGATGATGTTGAAAGGCCGGCCAGTCGAATAGACGATGAACGGGTTCAGGTTGAGCTTCAGTTTTGGCAAAACGAGCGAACCACCCACGAAGAAGCTTGCGGTCGGAATGAATCCCACTCGCGAATACTCCGTGCTCACGTCGTAAGTATCGGCCGGGAAGCAACTGCCAATCGATCCGAAGATGCAGTCAGTGTCGGTCTTGCCTTTACCGGTGCCGAAGTTCGCAAACAGCGAAAAGCCTTTGCTCATCTGCCGGCGCAACCCACCGAAGAAGCGATAGTCATTAAAGTTCGCACTCGACTCGTAGTAATAGAGGTCACCGACGTTGCCGGATGGCCGTACGCTCGTACTTGGATCGTCCGGATCGTATGTGCCGGGCAGTGGCGCGTTGAGGTTGCGCAGCCGCAGCAGGTGCTTGCCGCGATAGTTGAAGAACACGGCGAAGAACGTGAACTTCGACGGCAGTTGCCGTTCGAAGTTGAGTGCGGTCATTACGAACGTGGGCGCCTGAAAGTCGTCCGCGATGCGACGCACGATCTGCGGCGCCGCGAAAGCTGCAAGCGTCTCCGCTGTCGGAACGTTCGTAACGCCATTAAGTGAGAACGTAGACGCATCGAGGATCGTGGGATCAAAAACGCGGAAGTCGTTTTGAGTTTCGCCATTGAAACGATTAGCCAACAATGTCGCGCGTTCGCCAAAGCGATCGTAGAAAACACCGATGCCACCGCGGATCACCATCTTCGGTGACGAACTCCCTCCCTGACCACCGCTAACGCTCGTCCCACCCGGCGCCCACGCGAAGAACAGACGAGGCGCAAAGTTGTAGTTGCTGCTTATATTCGTCTGCCGCTCGTAACGCAGACCCATGGTGAATGTCAGGTTCGGACGAAGCCGCCACTCATCCTGGACGAACACACCCAGATCTTTTTGTGTAACTGAAGCTTCGGGATCTCCGCCCGCGATCGAAAACTGAGTGACGCCGCCGCCCAGCAGACGCATATTCGGATTGCCCTGGAACAACAACGTCCGGCGATAACGTTCCAGACTCGAGATCGGAATCAAGACCGGATCACCGTGCTCATCGAGAACGATCTGATTGTTGGCATCAAGTTTCGGCGCGTCGCCACCGGAGAACGTAAACGTGCCGCCGAAGTTCTGCGGCGAGAAGTCAGTGATGCTCACCCCGCGCACGCGCGCACCGAAACGCAGGATGTGACGGTTTTTGGTCCAGGTTGAATAGTTCTGTATTTCCCAACGGTCCTCGTCGTTGTGGGCCAATCCAACCTGAGATCCGCCCGCTATGAAGGCGTCCTGGACAACGATGGTCGGGATGACGTTGTCGCCGTTCTGATTCGCACGCGTCCTGATGTACTGAAACCGCGTCTCATTCATCAGCACGGGGCTCAGGATCGCGGTCTCAGTCACTTGAAACGTCTGCGTCGTGTTGGACCGGCTGAACGCGCGTTCCGGCAGCGAGAAGTCTGAGGCGCCGACGTTGTCGGCCTTCGTGTTCGTATACGAGTAGCGGACGACGAGCGTGTTGGCCTGGTTGAGTTGATAGTCAAAGCGTGGACTCACTGAGAAGAAGCGATTCGGCACGAGCAGTGCAACGTTGAACGGCGTCGGAACTAAATTGGCATTGAGTACCTGCGCGTTGATGATCGAATTGTCGTCAGTGATACGTCGCTGAACGTCGAGAAAGAACGACGACTTGCCGCGGGTGATTGGGCCACTGACGCTGCCACCGTAGTAACGAACCTGGAACGGCGCGCGCCGCGGCGCAAATGGATTGCGCGAGTTCAGACTCTCGTCACTGAAATTGAAGAAACTGCTCGCGCGGAGTTTCTCTGCGCCGGGTTTGGTGAAGATCTCTATCTGACCGAACCCAATGTTGTTGTTTTCGGCATTGAACGGGTTTTGGTTGACGCGCACCTCGCGGATCGATTCCTTGGGGGGCATGCGTCCACCAGTGAAACCGTCGATAAAGATCTGCCCCCCGTTTGGACCAGCCGATGGTCCGGCCATCGCCTGCACCGCGGAAGCGAGTGCTTCGGGATCGTCAGGGAGTACGTCCAGTTCCTGACCTTTCAGGACGACGGCGTCGGCGTTTTGCGTGGGGTCGACATTCAAGCCCTGCTCTTCCGTGACTGTGATCACTTGCTTTTCCAGTGTCACGACGAGCTTCACGTCGTGAGTCGTGCGCGGTCCGGTCGCGATCGCGAGTTCAGTCTTTTCATAAGGACTGAAGCCGCCGGCCACGACGCGCAAAACGTACGCTCCAGGCGCGAGCGAATTGATCGTGTAAACGCCGTCGGCGTTTGTCGTGGCGGTCTTTTGCGATCCATCACCAGCAACTAAGGTGACTGTTGCGCCGACAACAAGCGCGCCGAGTTCATCTGTGACCTGGCCGCGCAAAGATCCGAGACGTTGCTGTGCCGTTGCGAGCAGACACAAACACAAAATGCAGAGGAGACTCTTAGTTAAGCGAAGCATGATTCTTAGCCTTTGTTGATTGCCAATCGACAATTGCCAATTGCCAATTGGCAATGGTTTCACGGTCCACCAACGCTCATAGCGCCGAGCGATATCGTTCGGGTGGCCTGCGGGTTTTGAAGCAACAGAGCCACGCCACTCACGATCGCGATCGCGGTCACGCGCGTGGCGTCAGTGCCCTTCGTGCTGGAGATCAGAATCGAATCGCCCGCCTTCAGCTCTGCGAGTGTGAAAGTCGGAAGCTTGTCGAACTGTTCCTGCAAATCACCGCTACCCTTTTTCAGCGCCTCGAGCAATTCGGGCGTGAGCTTGCGCATCGTTGAGTCTTTGGTGACTACAACAGTGACCACTTGCTTGCTCTGAACATCGTTGATTCTGATTTCCTGTTTGTCGGCGTTGACTTCAGTAATTGCACCGCCGATCGTTTGAAACGATCCGGCCACGACTTCGTCAGGCGTGAAACGCGCGCCATCGGCGCTCTTCGTTCCGAGTGCACGCAGCTGGTCCCCGACTTTCACCTCCGCAAACGAACTTGGTTTCGCATCACTAAACCGCACTGAATCGGGCGCGTAACGACGAAACTGTGTTTTCGCGTTCGTCGCGACGACGATTGGTTTCGGTCCTTCAGCGGTGCGCGTGTCGACGGAGATCTCGTTCGTGGTTGCGTTCACACTACTCACCGTTCCCGCAACGCCACGCTTGCTCCATTCATCGCGCTCGCGTTCCCGCTTCTGAGTGATGTCAGCCCTGCTCATCACGTAAAACTCGAGCGCCGGCATGCTCTTGCGATTGTCCGTCATGCGTCCGCGCGCGAAGACCATGTCGCCGACACCGAAGTCCGTTGCAGCGATCGGGATGAACTTGTCTTTGGTCTTCTCGCCGGGCGGAATGCGCATGAACGTGGTGCGGTCACTGAGTGTGACTGTTACCTCGTTTCCGGCGGCGGTCTTGACGATGACCTGGCGTGTCTCTGTTTTTAGATCAGTGACGACTCCCGTCACGCTTAGTGAGGTAATCGCGGGATCGGGATTGGGTGCGGTGGTTTGTGCTGTCAGGACCGAAGCGCTTGCAAGCAGAGCGGACGCGCACAGCACAAGTATGCTGCCAAACTTTCTCATTGCTTCCCTTTAGTTTTATGCGATTTATCCGCAACTGATTCCGCTCAAATCAGCCGGTATAGGCGCTCAAGTGAATAAACACCGCACGCTTTCCCGTTTGTGGCAGGAAAATTTGTTGTGAGAAACGAGGTTTTGTTTGTGTGTCCGTTGCGATGAACTATTTGCCGAAGCTATACAATGCGCTGCGAGTGCGGATGTAAATGTGACCATCCGAGATCGCGGGCGTCGCGAAACATTCGTCGTCCAATTCGTTCACGGTCATGACTTCCCACTCGCCCTGCGCTTTGACAACGGACACTTGTCCGCCTTGTCCGATGAGGAAGACCTTGTCGTCTGCGGCAACTGGCGATGAAAAGTATTTGTCGATCGCTCCGTGTAATCGTCCCTGTTTGAGGACGTTACCGGTTGTCGGATCAAACGAGATCAGTATGCCGCTGTCGTTGATCATGTAGAGCACGCCTTTGTAGAGCAGCGTTGAGGGAACTTGTGGCACCGGTTTTTGATAGCGCCAACGGATCGCGGTCGCGGTCTGATCGCCCTGGCCACCCATCTTGATCGCCAGCAGACCATTATCGGAAGCCATCATTGCGCGAAACACTTCCCAATCTTTGTCGTCGAGCTTCTCGTCGCGATTCATGTCAAACGCTTCGAAAGCGCCTTTGATCATTTTGTCCATCGGCTCCGCGCCGCCGACGGCTTCAGCCTTCGAAATCATGCGATCGTTATCTTTGTCGAAACGTTTCAGACCTTCGTCGAAGGGGATTGTTGATACCTTCTTGTCTGGCTGATTTTGCGGGAAGCCCCAGCCGTTGATGTAGAGATACTCGGAGTCGTGACTCGCAATCGACTTCATCTCGCACGCGAGACCACGCACCCACCACACTCGCTTGCCGTCGGCAACTGAATACGCCGACAGTTGAAACGACTCGGGAATGACGATCTGCTTCGGTCCATCCTTCGGTTGGTACACGATCGGCGTCGAATAGCCCGAGATCACAACCGGACGTTCAACCTTCCAACTGAGTTTGCCGGTGTTCTTGTTGACCGCGATGAGATACGACGCGGGATTATCCTGATCTACGGGCAGGATTACCTTGTCGTCTACGAGTATCGGCGACGCACCAAAGCCGTAGAACATGTTGAATGGTCCGAGTGGCAGGCGCCAACGTTCCTTACCCTTGGCGTCGTACGAGAGCATTCCGAAGTCCTGGAAAAAGACGTAAACGTTCGCGCCGTCAGTTACCGGACTCGGCGATGCTGGTCCGTTTACGTTCTGCAGCCGACCAGTCTGGCTGCGAGGTGCTTCGCGTTGCCACAGTATTTTCCCGGTCTTGCGATCGAGACAGATGACGAGCAGCTGCTGATTGTTATGCGCCGTCACGAAGATTCGGTCGTCGGTCAGTACCGGTGACGAATGTCCCGGCGGCAGAGCTGTCTTCCACAACACGTTCTTCGTAGGGCCGAAGGTGTCGGGCACGCCGGTGGTTTCGGAAACACCGCTTCCGTTTGGGCCGCGAAACTGTGACCAGTCTTCGGCTAACACTTTGGTTATAGCGAACGATGCAACAATGAGAGCAACCAGGAGCAGTGAACAATGTCGTTTCATAATGCGGTAGATTACTCCGATTGGGTGTAATCTGTGAACCATGAAAACCGTTCCTCCGTTTCTCGTGCTGGTTGTGCTAAGCAGTGCGCTTCTGCTGGGCCAACAACCGCGAGTGTCCGCGTTGCAACGGCAACCGGCGTCGCAAAAAGGGCGTCAGGTGCTTTACGATTTTCGGAAGGATCCGACGGGTAAGGCACCGCGCATTTCCGCCGCGACGCAGCGCCTCGTGTTGTCGAAAGTCTTTCGCAAGTATCTGACTGACGAGAACAAATGCCGGCAAGGTTTTGGGGGCGGCAACGATTATCTCTCCTCCGCACGCAAGGCTGGTCAGATAGTGCCTTCACTAGGCGACGCAGTGGCGGGAAGTTTCACCGCACCAGGACAGACGCAGATGGCTTACGTGATCTGGACGGGTGAGTGTGGCGCCTCGCACGCTGACAACTTCGGTAGCAAACGGGTGGCGATCTTCTCCGGTCAGCAGCTCGTGGCGGATGTTGACTCTGATTTCAATGGTCAGATCTTGCGCAAGACCGATCTTGACGGCGATGGCGTTGACGAGTTGTTAATGGCGACGGGCGACATGGCCCAGGGCACGGTCATTTCGACTGCGGCGCTGGTCGAATTTAGAGACGGTCGCAGG
>DATJKO010000297.1:0-3362 GCA_035491355.1 Pyrinomonadaceae bacterium | reverse complement strand
TCTACTCGGACGGGTCGCACCACCACTTCATGAATACCGAGAACTACGAACAGATTGCCCTCAGCGAAGATGATCTCGGCGACGCCGCCCAGTGGCTGACGCCCGGACTCAAGCTTCAGGCGGAGTTTTACGAAGGCTCGCCGATCGGTATCGACTTGCCGCCGTCAATGGAATTGGTTGTGACGCAGACCGAGCCGCAGCTCAAGAGCGCGACCGTGTCGAACGTTAACAAGCCCGCGACGCTTGAGAATGGCGTCACGATCACGGTGCCTCCTTTCGTCAACGAAGGCGACCGCATCCGCGTGGATCCGACCGAGGGGCGATACATCGAACGGGCAAAATAAGGTTTTGTACTTGGTACTTTGTACTTGGTACTTTGTCCTTTGTGCTTTGTGCTTTGTTCGTTCAACTGAAAAGTTCGTTCGCGGTGAGAGTAGCCTTTAGCAGGCGAACAAAGCACTAAGAACAAAGCACTAAGAACAACTGAAATATGTACCTGGCTTACAGCCTCCTGCTATCGCTCGGTCTTCTCGTTCTAATCCCTCACTTCCTGTATCAAGCGTTGGCGCACGGTAAGTACCTTGAAGGTCTGCGCCAACGCCTCGGTTCCCTTGCTCCAATCGCCGGCGAGCGACCGCTAATCTGGTTGCACTGTGTCTCCGTTGGTGAAACACAAGCGGCACGTCCGCTGGTCGATCGTCTGCGCAAAGAGTTTCCCGAACACGCGCTGGTTGTGTCGACGATCACGCGCACGGGACAGAAACTCGCGCAGGATGTTTTCGGGCGACAGGCGGACCGCGTGTTTTACTTTCCGTTCGACTGGCGCTGGAGCGTGCGCCGCGCGTTGCGAGTGATCAACCCGTCGGTGGTGCTGTTGATGGAGACGGAGCTGTGGCCAAACTTTCTGCGCGAGTGTAAAGCGCGCCAGATTCCGGTCGCGCTGGTGAACGGACGGATCTCGCGACAGTCGTTTCGTCGTTATTCATTGATCAAGTTGTTCCTCAGGAGGATGCTCGAATCGGTGAGCATTGCGGTCATGCAGTCTGAAGCGGATGCGGATCGGTTGCAGGAGCTGGGGATGGCGCCGGAGCGCATTTGCACGGCGGGCAATTTGAAGTTTGACGGGGGAACGGTCGCGTCAGCGGCTGAGAAGACCAACGAGATTCGCGAACGGTTCGGTTTGCACGGAGATGCGCCGCTAGTTCTCGCCGCGAGCACACACGCGCCGGAAGAAAAGATCGTCCTCGAGAGTTTCAAACAACTCCGAGCATCACAACCTGTCAGCGCCGAATCTGCGTTGCGGCTGATGGCCGCGCCACGTCATCCCGAACGCTTCGCCGAAGTCGCCTCATTGATCCAGGACTCCGGACTGAGTTGGGCCCGAAGAACAAACGCAGCGAATGCGGCGGACGCAGAAGCGAGCGTGATCCTGCTCGATACGATCGGCGAACTGCCCGCCACATACGCACTCGCGACGGTCGTGTTTGTCGGCGGTAGCATCGTCGATCGCGGTGGTCACAACATCCTCGAGCCGGCGGCGGCCGGCGTGCCGGTCGTAACCGGAGCGCATACGCATAACTTCCACGCCATCGTCGATCTGCTTAGAAAAGCCGATGCGATAGTTCAAATGCCACCCGTTGAAGGTGACGCAGCCGCAACGGAACTCGCGAAGACGGTGGGCGAGCTACTTGCTAACCCGTCACGCCGCACCGAACTCGCCACACGCGCAAAGCAACTCATCGTCACCAACCAGGGCGCCGCTGAACGAACGGTCAAGATCATTACTCCGCTGCTGTCCGCGAAACGTCGCGACAGTTCACCATCAAACCCCGTCCTCGCCGCCAACGCTCAGACTTCATGAAGTCGCTGCTTCTTCCGCCACTCAGCGTTCTGTACGGCGCCGTCACGCGAACGCGCCTCTCGCTCTATCGCCGCGGAACTTTTCATTCGACAAAACTCGATCGCCCTGTAATCAGCGTCGGCAACATCACCACCGGGGGAACCGGCAAGACTCCACTTGTCGAATGGGTCGCACGCACCGTCGCGAACGACGGCAAGAAGGTCTGCATCCTGACGCGCGGTTACGGTCGTGATAATCCGGGGCGCTTGGTCGTGGTTTCAGATGGTCATTCCGTCCAGGCGACTCCAGCAGAAGCCGGCGACGAGCCATTTCTGCTCGCGACGAATCTGGCCGGTGCAGCGGCCGTGATCAGCAGCGCGGATCGTGTTGCCGCGGGGAACGAAGCAATAAAGCAGTTGGGAACGGATTGTTTTGTGCTCGACGACGGCTTCCAACACCTGCGCCTCGAACGCGATCTGAACATCGTGACCATCGACGCGACCAACCCGTGGGGCGGCGGTTCGTTATTGCCTTACGGCCGCTTGCGCGAACCGCTCAGCGGTCTCGAGCGCGCGGACTGCATCGTCATCACGCGCACCGATCAGGCCGGTAATCTCGATCAACTCCGCGACGAGATTCGCCGGCACACAGGCGACATCCGGATCTTTCAGTCGCGAATGCAAACTACGCGAATTACGCGCTTGGATGGATCCCTGGACGCGATCGTTCCGCCCGTCGCAGCATTTTGTGCGGTAGGCAATCCGCGTTCGTTCTTCGATCAAGTACCCGACGAACTTGTCCGCGAAACTGCCTTTCCGGATCATCATCATTATTCACAACGCGACGTCGATTCATTAATTGACGCTGCGAAGCACGCGGGCGCGAACAGCCTCGTCACCACGGCGAAAGACGCAGTGAAGCTGCGCTCGCTCTCGTTCTACCTGCCCTGTTACGTGTTGGAAATCGAACCGCGGATCGACAACGATGCCGAATTGATCGGGCTCGTTCTAAGCGCCGCTAATCAACGCTGAGCGGGTGACGGTGTGGGCGATGGTTTGGCGGCTGGTGGGGTCGGCAGCGGAACATTCGCCGGCACAACACTGCGCGTGGGCTCCGGCAGCGGAGTCGCTTTGCGATTGTCGTTCGCGTTGGAGTTCGTGTTGGCGTTGCTATTCGCGTTCGCATTTTCGACCGTATTCACGTCCGCGATCGGCGTCGCTACTTCGTCGGCGTTCGCGTTGGGGGAGGCGTTGACGTTGGCGTTTGCTTTGACGGCGCCACCTGACGGAAGGCCCTCTTCGGCTCTGCCCGACGGTGGTTGTGTGGGTTGGACCGGCTGACTATTGGGATCGGCCGCGAGCGACGTACCCGGCTGGTTCGCGTTCGTGCTGGGCGGCGTCGAGTTCCTGGTAAATGCATAGATTGCCGCGAAGATAACCAGCAACGCCACCGCCGATGGCACGAGTATTTTCCACGGATTGAAACCACCCTTTAACTGCGGTATGGGTTGGACCTGGAGCGG
>DATJKO010000296.1:0-2508 GCA_035491355.1 Pyrinomonadaceae bacterium | reverse complement strand
GCAAACGCATGGAAGAGATTCAGATTCGTGAGTGCACAACCATCGAAGAGTTTGACAGTTGTGTGGCCCTGCAAAGCGAAGCCTTCGGGCTTCCCGATCTGGAGATCTCGCCTCGTCGTCATTTAATAGTTTCCCGACAAGCTGGCGGTTGGACACTCGGCGCCTTCACGGCCGACCGGATGGTCGGTTTCGTACATCACCTGGCCGCTGTCCGGCCCAACAACGAAGTCTACGGCTACTCGCACATGATGGCAGTCGCACGCGATTACCAGAACAAAGGCGTCGGTGCACGGTTGAAGTGGGCGCAGCGCGAGAAGGCGATGAGCGAGGGACGCGACTTCATGAAGTGGACCTGGGATCCGATGCAGTCGCGCAACGCGCATTTCAATCTCAATCGCCTCGGCGTGACGGTCCACACCTACGCGGCGAACTTCTACGGTATTGACTACGACCAGTTGCACGAAGACGGTGAACACGCGGGAATTCCGAGCGATCGTCTGATCGCGAGTTGGGACCTGAGCTCGCCGCGAGTGACGGCTTTGGCGGCTGGGCTCAGTCATACAATCGAAGCGGAGCGGGTAAGAACGATTGCGATACCCCACCAATGGTCTGCGGTTCTCAAACGCAACGCGCAGGAAGCGTGCGATATGCAGGCCCGCGTTAGGTCTGAATTTCAAAACGCGTTCGCCGATCAACTCGTCTGCGCAGGGCTGGAACGGGACGAGCAAGAATCGCGATACCTGTTGTATCGATCAAACGATCTGAAATGAGTACGTTCGCTAAATTCGATCGTTACGTTGAACGACACGCGCGGAGTTTCACCGAGCGGCTGCAGAACCTGTGTCGCATGCCGTCGGTCGCCGCGCGTGCGACGGGCATGCGTGCGATTGCCGAGACTGTCGAACAGTCGATGCAGCGCGTTGGAATGGGGACGCGCTCGTTTCGCATGGGGAGCGGGTATCCGATTATCTACGGCGAGTGTGGCAGCGGACCGAAGACATTCATGGTCTACGGTCACTACGACGTGCAGCCGGTTGGTCATCTGACGGATTGGAGCACCGGGCCGTTTGCGGCGGAGATCCGGGACGAGAAGTTGTACGCCCGCGGCGCGGCCAACAGCAAAGGCGATCTGATCGCCCGGCTGGCGGCGGTTGAAGCGTATCAGAAATCGTTTGGAAAACTTCCGGTGACGTTGCGTTTCATCGTAGAAGGAGAAGACGGACTCGGCAGTCCGAGTCTGTATCGTTTTACCGATGAACACCCCGAGATGTTGCAGGCCGACGGTTGTCTCTGGGACGAGGGTTCGCGCGATACGAAAGAGAATCCGATCGTCAGTTTGGGTTTCAAGGGCATCACGTTTTTGGAACTGCGATCGTTTGGGGCGCGAACGGATCTGCACTCGAAGTGGGGCGCGATCGTTCCGAATCCGGCGTGGCGTCTGGTCCAGGCGCTGGCGACAATCACTTCGCCGAAAGGCGTGATCACAATCGACGGGTTCTCGTCGTACATCGCGCCGATCAGTGATGAAGATGCGGAAGTCTTGAAAGCGATTGAGCTTGATGAAGTGGGCTTGAAGCGGGAGTTTCGGATTAGCGGCTGGGTCAGGGCGATGAAAGGCGCGGCGCTGGTCAAGGAACACATCTTTGGTCCGACTTGTACCATCTGCGGTATTCACACCGGCCACACTGAAGCAGGCGCGAAGACAGTTTTGCCGAGCATGGCGATGGCGCGTCTCGATTTCCGGTTGGTGCCTGATTTGACGGCGCAGATCGTCGCCGATCTCTTGCGCGCGCACCTCGACGTGCGCGGATTCAAAGACATCGAGATCATCGAGTTGGGTAGTGCGCCGCTGGCGAAGTCGTCGTCAAAGTCGCGGGTAGCGCGGGCAGTGATCGATTCGACGCAGGAAGTTTATGGCAAGCCGGCGTTGATCTATCCGATGGATCCGTCGAGTGGACCAGTGGGCGCCGTGTGTGGCGTATCGCAACCTCCCACGCCGGTGGCTTCGTTCGGCACCAGTTACGCCGGGTCGAATCCTCATGGACCAGACGAGAACATCCGCATTGACGATTTCATTCAGAGTATCAAGCTGGTTGGACGCGTCATTCACAAACTGGCGGCCTCACGATCCAAGCCAGTGTCGGAGTCAGGCGAAGAAGATCGTAAACCTACCGCGCCCCTGCCGAAATTGAAACACGGACAAATCAGTGGCTAGAGCGACCGCCCGCCAGATCGAGAAACTAAGAGACGAGATTCGACGTCACGACGAACTCTACTACGTCAACGACTCCCCGGAGATCTCCGATCGCGACTACGACCTGCTGCTCGAGAAACTCCAGCAACTCGAAGAAGCCAATCCCGAACTGATAACGCCTGACAGTCCGACGCAACGAATCGGTGGCCGCCCTGCTGAAGGGTTTCCCGAGGTGGTCCACACGCGGCCAATGATGTCGTTGGACAACAGTTACAACATCGACGAACTGCGTGCGTTCGACGAACGTTGCCAGC
>DATJKO010000295.1:0-3709 GCA_035491355.1 Pyrinomonadaceae bacterium | reverse complement strand
ACATGAAAGCGAGCCAGAACATCACGCCGGAGAAGAAAGGGGCGCCTCCGAAGCGACCGCGTCCATAACCATTTAGACCAGCAAAGTCTCAACAATCCGTGCCGTCTGTGAGACCACAGGCGGCACGGATTTCTGTTAGATTCTCTACCATTTTCGCTGGAATTCTTTATTGACACTCTTCGTGTTCAAACAGTACTATGCATGCACAACGATGTTGTCCCCATCGTTGTCTGGATAGAGTCGAAATCATGCCTCGCGCCCTTCGGCGCCTCAATCCTTTCCCAGAGCCCGGTACGTTTAGCGAGCGTCGCTATTAGCCAGAGTCACAAATGTCAGCCAAATTAGGCGAACTTCTCGTCCGCGAAAACCTTATTAGTCCCCAAAACCTGAGAGAGGCCCTCGACTACCAACGCGAGCATGGCGGCCGTCTCGGGTTCAATCTCGTCAAGCTCGGTCTCGTCAACGACGATATGATCACCGCCGTACTCTCCAGACAGTACGGCATTCCTTCCGTCAACCTGGATCTCTTCAACATCGACGCCGCAGTGCTGCGACTCATCCCCCAGGACGTCGCGCAAAAACACTGCGTCCTGCCCCTCTCGCGCGTCGGCGCTACGCTGACGCTCGCCATGGTCGACCCCACGAACGTCTTCGCCATGGACGACGTGAAATTCATGACCGGCTTGAACGTCGAACCTGTGGTTGTCGCCGAAGGCAGTATTCAGTTGGCGATCGCGAAGTACTACGGCACGACTCGCGAGATCGAACTCGCCGCATCCGTCGAAGACATGACGGTGGAATCGCGCAACGGTTCCAACGGTTCGAACGGCGCGATCACGCACGCAGATCTCGTTTCGCTCGACAGCATCGACTTCGACCACGGCGACGCAGAAGGCGTCGAGGTGCTTGAAGACAACGAAGAGATAGATCTTTCGACGTTGTCGCGGATGAGCGAAGACGCCCCCGTGGTGCGTCTCGTTAACGTGTTGCTGGTCGACGCGCTTCGTCGCGGTGCTTCTGACATTCACGTCGAACCTTACGAGAAAGAGTTGCGCATCCGGTTCCGTATCGACGGCGTGCTCTACGACGTGATGCATCCGCCGCTGAAGATGCGCGACGCGTTGATCTCGCGCGTCAAGATCATGTCCAAGCTCGACATCTCGGAAAAGCGTCTCCCCCAGGACGGTCGCATCAAGATCAAAGTGAAAGTCGATTCGCGTTCGCGCGAGCTCGACTTCCGTGTCTCGACCTTGCCGACGTTGTTTGGCGAGAAAGTGGTTCTGCGTTTGTTGGACAAACAGAACCTGATGTTGGACATGACCAAGCTTGGTTTCGAGCCCGAATCGCTGACGAAGTTCAAGCGCAACATTGGAAAGCCTTACGGCATGGTCCTCGTCACTGGACCAACCGGTAGCGGTAAAACCAACACGCTTTACTCCGCACTGCAATCACTGAACACGGTCGATACGAACATCATGACCGCTGAAGACCCGGTTGAGTTCAACCTGATGGGTATCAACCAGGTGCAGATGAAGGAGCAGATCGGACTGAACTTCGCCGCCGCACTCAGAGCATTTCTGCGGCAGGACCCGAACATTGTTCTCGTCGGCGAAATCCGCGACTTCGAAACCGCGGAAATCGCCATCAAAGCGGCACTCACCGGCCACCTCGTGCTCTCCACTCTTCACACCAACGATGCTCCCTCAACCATTTCCCGCCTGATGAACATGGGCATCGAACCCTTCCTTGTCGCCACAAGCGTGAACCTCATCCAGGCTCAACGTCTGATTCGCCGCGTTTGTAAGGACTGTAAACAGGACCACCCGACCCCGGCGGAGGCGCTGGTCGAAGTTGGCTTCTCGGCTGACGAAGCCAAATCACTCAAAACCTTCAAGGGCAAGGGCTGCACTACCTGTAACAATACTGGTTACAAAGGGCGTATCGGACTTTACGAAGTGCTGGAAATCACCGACGAGATTCGTGAGTTGATCTTGATCGGCGCCTCCGCACTTGAATTGAGGAAGAAGGCGATCGAGGACGGCATGATCACACTGCGCGAATCAGGCTTGTACAAGATTCGTAGCGGCGTGACCACGGTCGAAGAAGTTGTTCGCGAAACGGTCGCCTAATCAGGAGAAACCCGAACATGCTAAGAACAATTGCAATCTCGCTGGTGTTGCTGCTTTCCGTGGGCATCATGCTGCCGTTTGCTAATTCAGCGCACGGAATCCGGCAGAGCACACAGCTTACGCAGAAGAAATCGAAGCGCTACCGATCACGCGCCTGGTGGCGACGATATCGCGCTCGCATGCGAGCCAGGCGGGCAGCCGAGGAGTTGGCACGGCGCAACACGTTGATGGGTTTGCCTCAGAACATGAACGCAGGCGACCTCTCGGCAGTTGCTGGACCAGCTTCACCGTCGTTGCAGGCAAATGGCGGCAAGCAGTCGTTCAACGAACTGGCCCCGTTGCCGATGTCAATGCCGATCACGATCGAGACGCCTGACGCAGCAGTGGCCCAAACCACGTCGCCTTCGGTCCAGCGGACGGCCGTGATGTTGCCGGTTCCGGCAGCGCCAGTCGCCAGTGCTCCGGCAGTTTCAGTTCCGGAAGCCGCAGTGGCCACGACGTCTGTACCTGCAACAGTTTCGGCTCACGCTGCCGCCAACGCGACGCGACCGCGCGTCGTTAACTCAGTCCGTCCGGTGATGGCGCCGGGCAGCCCGAGCAAACTGCCGGGTCAGATGAACCTGTCAGTAGTGGCGCTCAGCCGTCCGAATCCGATCTTCTTAACTTCGCGCGAACAGAAAAAGATGCTGGCCGGTGTGCCAATGTCTGATCTGCGCCGGATCGTTATCGACAAGATGGTTTCGTCCGGTGGTTGGGTAGTTAACGACTTCGTTCGCGAAGTGAATGGCAATCGCGTTTTCGTCGTGACAGCGCGCACTCCGAAAGATGCGCTGACGCCGGAGAAGGCGTGGACGTTCTATTTTACGGAAGCCGGCGGTCGCGTTTACGGTCTGACCACGGAATCGCCAGTGGAATATGCGGACCGGATGTCGAACGAAGCGGAGCGTTACATTCAATCGCTTCGTGCGAAGTCCGAAGGGACCAAGGAATAACCTTCAAGCTGGGACAATTAAAACTGCTCCAGGAGAGATCATTCAGATGCGACTGAACGAAACCGTGCCTCAAATTTCACTGTCCGAACTGCTGCGGAAGCTTTCCGAACTCGGCGGTTCCGACTTGCACATTACCACGGGCTCCCCGCCACAGGTTCGAGTGGATGGACATCTCCGTCCACTCGAGTCGTATCGGGTGCTGACTTCGGCTGACACCAAGCAGCTCGCTTACTCGGTGTTGACCGACGCGCAGAAGCATCGTTTTGAAGAAAACCTGGAACTCGACTTTTCGTTCGGCGTCAAAGGCCTGTCGCGGTTCCGCGCGAACCTGTTCAACCAGCGCGGTGCGGTGGGCGCGGTCTTTCGCGCCATTCCCTATGAGATTAAGGCGTTCGAAGAGTTGGGTCTGCCGGCGGTAGTGAAACAACTCTGCGAGAAGCCGCGCGGGCTGATCCTCGTCACTGGCCCAACCGGATCGGGAAAGTCGACGACGCTCGCCGCCATGATCGACAAGATCAATCGCGACCGTCACGAACACATCCTGTCGATCGAAGACCCGATCGAGTTTCTTCACAACCACAAAGGCTG
>DATJKO010000294.1:0-6125 GCA_035491355.1 Pyrinomonadaceae bacterium | reverse complement strand
AGTATTGGCAGATACCTGGGCCAGAGCCGGGATTCACCTGCGGAGTCGCTGATCAGTGCAGTGCTGGCACGAGCGGACGAACTCAGGTCAGACAAACCAGCAGTAGCCGATGCGCTCATCGAGATTGCGCACCAATGGCAGGGACAACAGATCGAACTCGACATCGTCCGCAGAATCGCGAGTGGGACAGCGGACTCAACCACGATCTTCGAGGCAATCCAACGCCGGTCTAAACTACAAGAAGGTTTGCGCACGGAGCTGGCGTCGTTGGCGTCGATTGCCGGCGCAGCTCAAGGAGTCGGCGCGATACTGCTTGACGATCCGGCTCTGGCCCAGGGCGTTCTTGCTTCCGAAGATGTGACGGCGCAAATCGCTTTAATCGCCTGTGCGCGTCTAACAAGGACGTCTCTTCCGACTGAACTGGTTGGCCCATTCCTTCGTCACAAGGATTCGCTGCTCGCGCTCGCGGCTGAAAACTATCTCATGGCGCAAGACAGCCCTGAAGGACGGAATCTCCTGTGGGCGCGGCATCCTAATGAAGCATTCATCACCGGTTGGCTGGAGACCCAATACTACGGTCCCAACTACTACAAAGACATCATCAAGGCCGAACAAGACTTGCGCGCCGAAGTTATGAAAGAGGATGGACCGAAAGAGATCGTGGCGTTCGTCTCCAATATGGATCAACGCGGAACTGTGTTGCGCATCTATTCCGACAAGTCGCTTGTCAGGGACGTTGAAGATCCGGCCCGCTATCGGGAGCGGACTGTACCAACCGCGGAAGTTTCAGCCTTCAAGGATTTTTTGACAACCACCGGCTTTGCCGAGCGTGGCCCAATTGTCCAATGGTGTCATCACGGATGCCCGACTTATGAGTTCTTACAACTCACTAAGGAGAAAGGTCGTCGTGTCTTTTTCCAGGGAGGATGGGACGAGTGGAAGGATCTACAGCAACAGTTCGCTCAGATGGCGACCGGCAACGGCGCTAAAGTTCATTACAAACTTGGAGACGAGATCAAAGGACTTGAAGTCCTCTACGCCGGTGAATTGAGCATCAAGGATGTCTATCAACAAAGTGGTGAGCTGCGAGTCTATGTCGAACGGCCGGAGACCAGGCAGGAAAGCGACGAAAAGTTGACGACGTACAATTACGACGCCGACGACGATGACGAAGAGGCCGAAGTTGCGCGTCGTCGCCGCAGGCTTGAGCTGGACCTGGGGCGAGTCTCGTGGCGCGTCTTCAATAACGACCAGCCTGGAGAGGTTACGTCGCAACCCACTTCCTATTCGACTGTCGACTACAGCAAGTTCATAACCGCGGACGACGACGAGATCGACTTCGAAGCCGGTTATGACCAGGAACGACAGACGCTTTCTTCCGACTCGATCATCATCGCCCGCGAATCCGATGGCCTGTGGCGGCAATTCGCCGGTTCAAAACCCGTGCGCTTGGGATTTGAAAACGCTTCCTATTCCAGTCCGATCGTTACTCGCGACGGCAAGTGGTTGATTGTGACGAAGAGTGATCTCGACGACGAGAAGCCGCCTCACATCGTCCGGCTTAACTTACAAACAGGACGCGAGTATCGCGTCAATGTGCCGGCCTTGGCGGAAATTGGCGCAATGGCCGCGCTACCGTCGGGTAAGGTAGTTATCGCGCTACCAAGACTTATCTACCCGCCCCAGGCTGACATTCCCGATAGTTCTACAGAACCATATAAAGCGGAACACTATCTGGTCGATCCTTCAACGGGCGCGGCGCGAGCCGTGACGGGAGAGTTCCGACCTTTGGACCAGTTGGGCAAACGCTTTTTGCAACCCACCGAGAAACCCGACGAGTTCTGGGCAGCCATACCTGACGGAAAGAAGAAGCAAACGCAGATCGGTCGTTACAACGTCGTCGATTTTTCCTTCAAACCAGTCATGGCGGTGCCGCAGTTGATCTTCAACGGCATGTCGATGTGGATCGATGCGGGCCACGCAAAAGTCTACATCGCTTATAGCGACCAGTTACTCCGCCTGCCGCTACAAGCCACGCAGAAATAGTTCACTGCCTCTCGGCGTGACTAAAAAATAACTAAAGGAACGTTTGAACGACACACAGCACTGGAAGTCTCCGGGTAAGAATCTACGCGGAGGTGACACGGGGGCATGCGCTGGAGAGGTGAGCGTCAGAGTTCGAATATCGAAGATCGACGAGGGATGTCTGCCGGCAAGGTGGCGGTTGGTGGTGGACTCGGTACGGTGCTGATACTGATCATCGCGTTACTCTTCGGCGCCGATCCACGGCAACTGCTCGAACAAGTGCCGGGCGACTCGTCGACTGGCGTGCAGAGTTCGCGTCCCGTTAATCCTGAAGAAGAAGAGTTGAAGCAGTTCGTGTCAGTGGTCCTCGCGAAATCTGAGGATGTATGGACCGAGGTGTTTCGGCAAAACGGACGGCAGTATCGCGAGCCGACGCTGGTTCTCTTTGCCGATCGCGTCGACTCTGCATGCGGGATTGCCGGTGCAGCGGTTGGTCCTTTCTATTGCCCTGGAGATCAGAAGGTCTACATCGATCTGTCCTTTTACGAAGAGCTGCGGCGACGTTTCAACGCGCCGGGTGATTTTGCGCAGGCGTATGTGATCGCGCATGAAGTCGGACACCATGTTCAGAACCTCTTGGGAATCTCGGATCGAGTGGATGCGATGCGGAGCCGCGTAAGCGAAGTCGAAGCAAACCAGCTATCGGTGCGACTCGAGTTGCAGGCTGATTTCTTTGCCGGTGTGTTCGCGCGCCATGTGCAAGAACAGGGAGTGCTTGAAGCGGGCGACATCGAAGAAGCGCTACAAGCCGCCTCGGCGATCGGCGACGATAAGATCCAGCGCCAGACTACCGGCTACGTCGTTCCCGACTCCTTCACCCACGGCTCGTCCGCACAGCGCCTGCGCTGGTTCAAACGAGGCTACGACACTGGCGACATTCGTCAGGGCGACACGTTCAGCGCGCGCGATTTGTGATCGCGGCTTACAGTTAATCCTCACTAATCCCCTCCGCTGAAATTACAAACGAAACAATTTGTCGGTGGCGACAGTATAGAGCCGCATGACTTCCACCCAGATCGGGGAAGCGGCTCCCCAGAAGTTGCTCCGCGTGTGGCCAGGCGTTGTCGCTGTCGTGCTGCAATGGGTATTCCGGTTCGGTGTTAAAGAACTCTTTCCCGGAATACAGGGCTTTGGTTACGCCGTCCTCGGCTCGCTGGCCTTCTTTCTTGTCATCATCGCATGGTGGATGTTCTTCAGCCGCGCACGCTGGCGCGAACGGTTTGCGGCGCTCGGATTGCTCGTCGGAGCAGTCATCGCGACGTGGTTTCTCAAACACGAGTCGATGTGGCTTCAGTGGTTGTTGGCGTACTCGGTTCCAGTGCTGAGTCTCGCCTTCGTAACGTGGGCCGTCGCGACGCGTCGTCTGTCTAACCAGGTGCGTCACGCGACGATGGTCGCTACTATCCTGATCGCCTGTGGCGCATGGTTACTGCTCAGACAAGACGGCATTAACGGCGATCACAACGCGACGTTCGGTTGGCGTTGGTCACCAAGCGCCGAGGAAAGATTGCTGGCCCAGGAAGCTACCGCGCCGGCAACATCGACCGCTACGCCAGAAGCAGTTCCCGCAGCTACTCCGGCAACTGCGCAACCGACACCCACACCAGCGACCGCCGAAGCTGCCAAAGCAACAGCGCCGGCGACTCCGCCAACCGAAGCCCGCGTCGACTGGCCCGGCTTTCGTGGACCAAGACGCGACGGCGTAGTCCGCGGCACTAAGATCAAAACTGACTGGACAGCATCGCCACCAGTGCAACTGTGGCGTCATCCGGTTGGACCAGGCTGGTCGTCCTTTGCGGTGAACGGCGATCTGGTTTACACGCAGGAACAACGCGGCGATAAGGAAGTGGTCGCGTGTTACAAGGCATCGACTGGCCAGCCGGTGTGGACGCACAGCGACAGCGCGCGCTTCTTCGAATCAAACGCCGGCGCCGGTCCGCGCGGTACTCCGACACTCAGCAACGGACGCGTCTACGCCTTCGGCGCCACCGGCATTCTCAACGCGCTCGACGCTCGTGACGGCGCAGTCGTTTGGACTCGCAACGTCGCAACGGAGACCAATACAAAAACTCCGTTCTGGGGGTTCTCGAGTTCACCGCTCGTGATCGGCGACGTCGTGATCGTTGCCGCGACCGGACAACTCGTCGCCTACGAAACTGCCACGGGCAATAAGCGCTGGGTTGGACCAGCAGCGGGCGGCAGTTACAGCTCGCCACAGCTCGTCACGATCAACGGCGTCGCACAAGTGCTACTCACCAGCGACGGACGTCTCACTAGCGTCTCGCCCGCTGACGGCAAACAACTTTGGCAACACGATTGGGCGGCCAACAGTATCGTGCAGCCGGCGGTGATGGCTGACGGCAACGTGCTGATCACGAGCCAGGGAGCCGGCATTCGTCGCCTCGCGGTCGCCAACAATGGCGGCGCCTGGAGCGTCGCGGAGCGCTGGACGTCAAACGGTCTGAAGCCTTACTTCAACGACTTCGTGGTCCATAAGGGTTATGCGTTCGGATTCGACGGCCGCATTCTCTCGTGCGTCGATCTCAGTAATGGTGAGCGCAAGTGGAAGGGCGGACGCTACGGCAATGGCCAACTTGTGTTGTTGCCCGATCAGGATCTGCTGCTCGTGCTGTCTGAGGAAGGCGAACTCGCACTCGTTCAGGCCCGCAGCGATCAGTTTACAGAGATCGCCAAAGTGCCGGCGATACAAGGCAAAACGTGGAACCATCCGGTGCTCGTAGGCGATGTGCTGCTCGTGCGGAACGCCGAAGAGATGGCAGCATTCAGACTTAGTAGAACTGAATAGGACCATGCAAACCTGAAGGTCAGAATTCAACCACCAGAAAACCCCTTCGCGACACATAAATGTCAATTGACATCCTCAATCGCGAGGTGTATACCGTTCCGCGCTATCTCACGTCCCAGCTACTGTTCGCTCGCCTCTCGACGATGGCGAGTCGGCGCATTCAAGGAGGTTTGATCCGTGAAAAGAAGATTTAGTGTCCGCACTATAGTGTGGGCGGCGTTCGCAGCGGTTGCTCTCTTGAGCCTCACTGCCGGCGCCGGCGCCGTTCAAGGCGACAAGAAATTCCGCATGTACGACGATTGTGACCCAGCAACGTTCAATGCAGTGCTCGGCGACGGCGCGTGCATTGGTAACGGTAAAACAACTTTTGATGAGTTCATCGCGGAACTCGAAGCAACTCAGGACGCTCACGAGTGGCGAAATCAGCCTTTCCAATCGCACGTGAACGTTGGCCGCCCAACCGAGATTGAAAACCGCGGCGGCGAAGTCCATACGTTTACGAAGGTGGCGGAGTTTGGCGGTGGATTCGTCGACGAACTAAACGGCATCTCCGGCAACCCGGTACCGGCGCCCGAATGCCTGAACTTTGGGGCCATTGTTTTTATTCCACCAGGCGCGACTGAAGAAGGACCGACAGCTGGAAGTTCTGATCTGCCAGTTGGCGTCAGCAAGTTCCAGTGCTGCATTCATCCGTGGATGCGCACGACGATCGAAGTGGCCGCGCCAGCGGGTGGAGCGCCGGCGAGCCCGTCGCAGGGCAAGTCAGCGTCAGCTCACGATCATCACTGATCCACGCGGCAAGTAATTTCAAACATACAAACGCGGTGAGATGTTTTCGAAGACTTCGCGAAACAGCTCACCGCGTTTCTTGTTAGCCTCACTCGACGTTTCTGCGCACCACGAGATTCCCGAGGTTAATAATTTTTGACCGGTTCGGCAGTTCCATTTTGCACAGGTACGTATTAGGCCCGCCATCGTTGCAATTCTCAAGGTCCGTAATGTCGAACAAGTACGCGAAGCCTGCCTGAATCTCGACGACGTCGAACCCATACTTTGGATGGTCGTTCAGTGCCTTTGCCTTGATCGTTCGTTTTCCGGTGAGACTCCTGCCGGCCGGGATCTTGTCGATCTTGTTCAGGTAGGGGTAATGCGGATTGCTGCTATCGATCGGCGCCGGCAGTACCACAATCCACGAGTCAGGTATGGAGATCTCTTCGGACGGCTTCGTTACGAG
>DATJKO010000293.1:0-4800 GCA_035491355.1 Pyrinomonadaceae bacterium | reverse complement strand
AAACACCGGCAACAGTGACGTGCCGGCGCTGAACGTCAGTGCCTCATTCAATTCAGGTGGCTCGCAAGTCGGGCACACCTTCAACGAGCGTAGCACCTGGGAACTGAACAACTTCACCGCGAAACAGAGGGGAACACACGCGATCAAATTCGGCGGACGCATTCGCCACGTGAACCTTGATGACAACAACGAAAACAACTTCGGTGGTACGTGGACTTTCACCGGCGGCTTTGGTCGGACGAGTATCGAACGTTATCAGTTGACGCTGCGGTTGCAGGAACAAGGACTTACGCCCGGACAGATTCGCGCTGCTGGTGGTGGCGCAGCTTCGTTCAGTATCAACTCCGGAAACCCGTTCGCGACCGTGAGTCAAACGGACTTGGGTGTGTTTCTTCAGGACGACTGGCGCGTGCGACCGAACATCACGTTGAGTTACGGCTTGCGCTACGAGATCCAGACGAATACTGCCAGCAAGTATGACTTCGCGCCACGCGTTGCGGTCGCTTGGTCGCCGGGCGCAGCGAACAGCGCGCGTCCCCCGAAGATGGTGATTCGCGTCGGCACTGGTTTCTTCTACAACCGTTTCAGTGAAAGCTCCACCCTGACTACCATCCGCAACGACGGAGTGAATCTGCGGCAGAGTTTCGTTACTGAAGAAGCGAGGCGAATTCTGCCGCCGACTATCGCTGAACAGAACGCGCCGAACGTTGCCGCCGCTTATGCAATTCTGAACCAGTGGAGTCCGACAGCCGTTCCGGCAGTCGGTTCGGCGGCGCAGATCGTTTGGGCCGTGGATCCGGAAATCCAGAACCCGACGGTGTTTGCGACCGGCGTGCAGGTTGAACGGCAGTTGCCGCGCAACATCACGATGTTTGCCGGTTTCTTCAACATTCGCATCACCCACGTGATTCGTGCGCGCGACGTAAACGCGCCGTTTCCGGCGACGATCACGCCGATCACACCGCTTGGTGTCCGACCCGATCCGACACTCGGCGAGGTCTATCGTTATGAAGCGAGCGGTCAGTTCAACCAACGACAGCTCTTCGTCGGTTTCAACAGCAGGCTCAGCCGCATGTTCCAGCTGAACGGTAACTATTCGTTGAGCAAGACGACGAATGATACTGATGGTCAGGGTAGCACGCTGTTCCCGATGAATTCGTACGATACCTCGAATGAGTTTGGCCGCGGATCATTCGACATTCGGCACCGTTTCACGATCTTCGGAACGGTGAACCTGCCGTGGTGGAAGCTGGTGATGAATCCTTTTGTCGTAGCGAACACCGGTCAGCCCTTCAATATCATCACCGGACAGGATTTGAACCTCGATCGTCAGGTGAACGAACGTCCCAGCTTCGCCGGACCAAATGCCAACTGCGCCCTTTCGACAATCAGATGTACGAAGTTTGGCAACTTCAACCTGGTACCACTTGCGGGTGAACAGATCGTGCCGCGGAACTTCGGTGAGTCACCGACTTCGGTCGTGGTTAATTTCCGCATCGGCCGCAACTTTCAGTTCGGCACGATCAACCGCGCCGGAGGTAACGCAGCCGCGGCGCGACCTGCAGCGAGTGGGCCGGGTGGCGGCGCGCCTGTAGCGATTGCTGCCGGGGGCGGTGGGCCAAGACCCGCAGCTGGACCAGGCGCTCCTCAGGGCGGCGCGCCCAGTGAGAAGCGGTTCACCCTGAACGTTTCGCTGTACGTACAAAACGTGTTCAATCACGTGAACCTTGGGCGGCCTGAGGGAAATCTTTCGTCGCCAAACTTTGGCGAGTCGCTGGGGCTTAGCACCACCGCGACTCAGTTCGGTGGTCCGGGTGCTGCCGGAAGTGCCGGTGCGGGTAATCGACGCATTTACGCGCAACTGCGTTTGAATTTCTAACGAGAAAGGTTTTGGGAAATGAAGAGTTTGCTTGCAGTGGTTTCGCTCGGTCTGGTCTTAATGACGGCCGCTTTTGCGCAGGAACAGAAACCTGCCGCGCCGGATCAGAAAGCGGCTGCCGCTGCCGCTCCTGCCGGTGACGCAACTCCGGCCGCGGCTGTCGTGATCACCGATAAGAGCACCCCTGCTGAACTCGCGCGTGCTGCGTTCATGGCCCAGGGCGGCGAGAAGTTTCGCAACGTGCAGAACGTCGTGATGCGCGGATCCGTGCAGTTGTATCCGCCGAACAGCGTGCAATCAATTCCCGGTTCGTTTTCATTGGTAACGGCCGGGCAAAAGATGCGAATGGATATTGACGCCCGACCAGCGATCGTCTTCAAGCAGATCTACGACGGCCAGAATTCATATAGCTCGATGCCCAACGTCGAGATGCCGCCGCTCACGAAGTTTGGTCTCGGCGCGTTGGCCCATTACGATCAGACCGGCTACCAGATCACCGCGCTGCCAAACAAGAAGAAGCAGCGCGCGTTTCGTCTCGTCGATCCGGACGGCTACACGACCGACTTCTACATCGATCCCACCAACGGCCGCGTGATCAGCTTCCTGCTCTACTACAACGGACTGACGCTGGGGACTGAGCACAGCAAGTTCAAGGACGTTGAAGGCGTGCTCGTGCCGTGGACTTTTTCTCAGAAGTTCGAGATGCCCATGGGGGCGTTTTTCGCGGAGTTCAGTGCAAAAGAAGTGAAGATCAATCAGCCGTTAGGCGACGATGCGTTTGGAATTCCGCGGTAAAGTTATTCGACGATTGACAGGTACTTCGTCCACGGGCCGATAGCTTCGCGATACTGCTTGGCCATCACTCTAACGATCTGCCGGATGTGACCGAGGTCGTGCACTACCCACGCAGAAAGCAACTGGCTCAAAGTAACGACACCGAGGACCGGATGCGTTCCTCGCTTCTGCAACAGCTCCGCCGTGAGATCCATCTCATCCAACTGACGCAGATTCTCGCCGCGTAGTCGTTCGAACTGCGCCAGTAACTCCGCCAACGATCTACCCCGTGACTTCTCGTACATCGCAAAGCGATCGAAAGGTTCGAACGGTTTCGATTCTCCGAATTCGAGTATGAGGCGGGCGCGAGGAATCCAATCGTTCTCCTCACCTTCAATCAGATGGCCGATTACGTCGTAAGGGCTGAATGTCTCCGGGCCTTCATTCGCAAGCACCCAGTCGTCAGGCAGGTCGCTAAGGAGTGCATTGAGAGTCGCCGGCGTACGGCGTAAGACTTCTTTGGCTTGATCGAGTCGGTATTCCATCTGAATTACAGAGGGACGCTTTGCAGGAATAGTCTGTAAGCTCCCTTTTTAGTGTTTGCAGAGAAGACCAATACTAACCAACTGTCTTCTTGTGCCACAGAGGGATTACGAGTCGGGGGAACTAAACGTTCGTGATCTCTTGTTCTTTGACTCGCAGCAGATCGTCGATTTTAGCGATAGAGTTGTCGGTTAGCTTTTGAATTTCTGTCATTGCATCGCGTTCGGCGTCTTCGGAGACTTGCTTCTCCTTCAACATTTTCTTCAGACGATCGTTGCCGTCGCGGCGGGTATTGCGTACCGCGGTGCGATGGTCTTCGGCGACCTGGTGGAGTTGTTTTGCAAGTTGTTTCCGGCGCTCCTCGGTAAGCGGAGGAATAGGAACGCGTACCATCTTGCCGTCGTTTGACGGATTGAGTCCCAGATCAGAAGCGCGAATCGCTTTTTCAATCGGTCCGACTTGTGTCTGGTCCCATGGTTGGACCGTCAGCAACTGCGGTTCGGGCGCGTGCACCGAGGCTATCTGATTGAGCGGCGTCGGGGTGCCATAGTAATCAACCACTACCGTATCGAGTATGCTCACGGCCGCGCGTCCAGTTCGGACAGCCGCAATCTTCCTCTTAAAGTCGTCGATCGCGCCCTCCATTCGCTGGCGAGCATCTTTGATTACGTCCTTTTCGTTCATCTTGCTTGAACTCCGCTGAAAAAGTTTTTAGCCGACTTTTGTTCCTACGTCTAATTCTCCCAGCACTACGCGCTTGATGTTTCCCGCATCACGCATGTTGAAGACAATGATCGGCAGGTTGTTGTCCATGCAGAGCGAGATGGCGGACGCGTCCATCACCTTCAATTCTTTTTCGAGTACCTGACGGTAGGTGATTTCATTGAAACGTTCCGCCGTCGCATCGAGCACCGGATCAGCCGAATAAATTCCATCAACCTTCGTCGCCTTCAGGATGATGTCGGCCTTGATTTCCAAGGCGCGGAGCGCGGCCGCTGAGTCGGTGGTGAAGTACGGATTGCCGGTCCCGGCTGCGAAGATTACCACGCGTCCCTTTTCGAGATGCCGCACCGCGCGGCGCCGGATGAACGACTCAGCGAGTTGGGGAATGTCGATCGCCGACAGCACGCGAGTATCGACCTGGATCTTCTCGAGGGCGTCCTGCAATACCACGGCGTTCATTACGGTCGCCAACATGCCGATGTAATCGGCTGACGAGCGGTCCATGTTGCCTGCGCTCTTCGAAACGCCGCGGAAGATGTTGCCGCCACCGACGACGACGGCCACCTGCACACCCATCTGGTGTACAGCCTTCAACTCCTCGGCGACACTCCGTGCGACGTTGACGTCGATGCCGTAGTTCTGCTCGCCCATCAAGGCTTCGCCGGAGATCTTCAGCAGAACTCTGCGGTAGGCGAGATTGGATGGGTCAAGCGTCATTGGTTTAAGAGATATAGGACCTATTTCAAGATCGAAGCTACTTCGCTGCCGAAATCATCGCTACGTTTCTCAAGACCTTCGCCCATCTTGTAGCGCGTGAATCTGCGAATGCTGATGCGCTCGCCGGTCTTGGCGCTCTTTTCAGTCACCAGATCACCGACAGT
>DATJKO010000292.1:0-8434 GCA_035491355.1 Pyrinomonadaceae bacterium | reverse complement strand
TATCCCTTATTTCAACTGGTGTGCCGTTCAGAGAGTCGAGGTTTTTCGCGGTCCCACGTTGGCCGAGGTACGAATGCTTCCAAGTTGACGCGTCATCTTGAGAACATCGGTCACGTTGGTGAAGGGGGATGGGGCGACGCGGGGAAGAGGGACGCGGGGACGGAGTGACGCGGCGACACGGGGAGCGCGGAAACAAAACGGAGAAGCGGCGAAACGGAGAACACCCCGCGTCACCGCGTCGCTCCGTCCCCGCGTCACCGCGTCGCTCCGTTGACAACCGTTCAGGCGAGTTGCAATCTCATCCAGACGAATGCCAAGGGTCGCGAAGAAAACACTCCCCACGTACGAGTCCGTGGGTTACATCCAACTGCTCCGGCAAAACCGCAGCTTCCGCCAACTGTGGCTCGGACAAGTCGTCAGCCAGATGGGCGACTGGTTCGACACGATCGCGCTCTACACCATCATTCTCAATCTCACGGGTTCGGGTCGGGACGTCGGACTGCTCCTGGTCGCGCGCTTTGTTCCGAGTTTCTTGTTCGGATCGATCTCGGGCGTGGTGGCTGACAGGTTCAGCCGCCAGAAGATCATGATCGTGACGGACATCCTGCGGGCGTTCGTCGTGCTCGGGTTCCTGTTTGTGCGTACGGCTGACCAGTTGTGGATCGTCTACGTGCTGACGGTCCTTCAACTCGGCCTGTCGACGTTTTTCGAGCCGGCCAAGACGGCTGCGATTCCTTCGATCGTTTCCGACCGTGAGCTCGTGCCCGCGAATGCGATCTCGTCGGTGACGTGGTCCATCATGCTGACCCTGGGAGCTGCGATTGGCGGCCTGATTACCGGCTGGTTTGGCACCGACGTCGCCTTCGTTCTCGACGCGGCAACGTATCTACTCTCCGCCGCGTTAATCGCCAGCATCCGCGTTGGCAAACGCCGGGTACGCGAACGCCAGAAACTCAGCCTGGGTCGCGCGCTGGGAATCAGCGAAACGATCGAAGGGATCAGGTACGTAAAAGACCGGCCGCACGTCCTCGCGCTGTTGTTGGTCAAACCCGCGTGGGGACTTGGCGGCGGCATCCTGACTTTGCTCGCGGTCTTCGGCGAAAGGGTGTTTCCGGTCGGTCGCAGCCCAGCGACAGGCATCGGCGTTCTCTTTGCCGCGCGAGGTATCGGCACCGCGGTGGGCCCGATTGTGGCGCGCCGCATGGCCGGCGAGGGCCGGCAACACATGCAGGCGGCCATCGGGATCTCGTTTCTGATTGGCGGTCTTTTCTACATCTTGTTCGGCGCCTCGACCAGTTTCGTGATGGCGCTGATCGTCCTCGGCATCGCACACTGCGGCGGTAGTATTCTGTGGGTTTTCTCGACGGTGATTCTGCAACGAGTAGTCGAGGACAAGTTCCGTGGCCGGGTCTTCGCCGCCGAGTTGGCGTTGCTGACGTTAACTATGGCAGCATCGAACTACGCCACTGGCGAGCTTCTGGATCGCTTTGGTGTATCGCCACGACTGGTCACAATCGGCATCGGCCTGTTCTTCTGTGTGCCGGGGATTGTGTGGTTCGTGACGGAACGTTGGTGGGACCGCGAGCCGGTGCAGTCGCGGGAGACGAAGCTCGACGAACGCCGCGATCTTTCTGTCATTCATCAATCGATTGAGTGAGCAGCAACTATGCTAATCAAAGTCGGAGTAATGGGTTCGGCTGCACCTGACAGTGCCAAGCTCGATACGGGCCGGCTGGTCGTGGAAAAAGCGGAGCGCCTGGCGCGGGCGATTGCCGGTCGCGAGGTGGTGCTGTTCACCGGTGCGACGACGGGGCTGGTTTATGTCGTGGGAAAGACGGCGCGTGAGGCGGGTTGTTTTCACGTCGGTATTTCACCCGGAAGTAACGAGCGCGAACACGTCGAGTTGTTCAAGTTGCCGACGGACTCGTCTGACGTGATTGTCTACACGGGGTTTGGGTTGAAGGGCAGGAACGTAGTGCTGGTCCGATCGTGCGACGTCGTGCTGTTCGTCGCCGGGGCGATGGGATCGCTCAACGAGTTTACGATTGCGCACGACGAGGGAAAGATCATCGGCTGTTTGACGGGAACCGGCGGCGTCGCTGACGAGGTGGACCATTTGCTGCAGACGTTTGGGAAACGCGCGACGGGCGCGAAGGTGTTTCAGAACGAAGATCCGGAGCAGTTACTCGACGACTGCCTTAACGCCGTACGCACAACATGATTGTCGCTTGCTACATTCCTGAGCCCATGGGGGCTGATGAGTTTGACCATCCGGCGTGGGCGGCGTGTCAGCCGGTGCAGATTGAGCACTACTGGTCGGGCGAGCCTGCGCCTGCTTCGCGTCATGCCGAGGCGCGGGTGTGCTGGTCTGACGAGGCGCTGCACGTGCGGTTTGTCGGAGCGCAACACGAGCCGTTGATCGTGTCGGAGAATCCGGTCACGACGGAGAAGACGCTCGGACTGTGGGACCGCGACGTGTGCGAGATCTTTGTCGCGCCTGATGCAGCGCGTCCGGAGCGGTATTTTGAGTTTGAAGCGGCGCCCACGGGCGAGTGGGTCGATCTCGGACTCGTCGTCAGACCGGGCGGAAGAGAAACCGATTGGGACTTCAAATCAGGAATGATGGCGGCGGCTAAAGTTGAAGCGGAGTCGTTGAAGATCGGGATTCGGATCCCCTGGGGTAGCGCTATCCCGAAACCGGAGCAGGGTGACGAGTGGCGCGCGAATGTTTTTCGCTGTGTTGGACCGGAAGCTGCGGACCGTTACCTCGCCTGGCGACCTACGCGCACTCCCGAACCCAACTATCACGTTCCGGAAGCGTTCGGCGTGTTGAGGTTTGATTAGGTTTCCCGCAAAGGCGCAAAGGCGCAAAGAAAAGCATTTCAAATAGCTGCGCGTTCGTTTCTAACTGAAAATGTTTTCTTTGCGCCTTTGCGCCTTTGCGGGAACCTTCTTAGTCGGCCTTTGGCTCTTTGCGCCTTTGCGGGATCTCTTCTTAGTCGGCAGGCATTCGCTTCAACAGCCTGGCGATGTAGCCGTTGTAGGTGGCGCGATCCTGATCTGACATCTCGCTGATACGCGCGCCGATCAGATAACCGGACTCTTCGCTGTTCTCTTCCAGACTCTCATATCTCACAGTCGACACTTTCATCTCGACCGATCCAGTCGGCAACTCGAGCTTCACGTGGAGCTTGCGTCCGTCCCCCGCCAGGTAGTGTTCGCCGATGCGTATTGCAGGAACGATCAGGGCCAGGCCGGTGCTACTCACATCCGCCGTGTGCCCTTCGAGTCGCGGCAGACGTCGCGAGCCGTTCGAGTTAACCCGCGGATCCGAGATACTCAACGTAAACGCCAAACGGGCGCGCACACGTTTGCTGTGGCGCCGGTTGCCAATGAACCGGCGTAGACTCGACACGATTCTGCGCGGTAGTTCCGACATCTTGTGAAACCACGACGTAACTCGGACCAGTTGAGGTGGGGCATCCGCAGAGGCGGTCGGGGAGCGCCGGTTTGATTCTAGGAAACCTGTACGTTACGGCGCAATACTTAATTCGTCTTGATACTCAATGGCCTTCCACCTGTATCGCTGCTCCGCACGCCCGAAGCGTCGAGGTAGAACGAAAGACGGCCCGTGCGGCCGTACTGGACCGGCTCAGCGGTCGCATACCATGATTTTCCGTCAGCCGAGCGATTGACTTGAAAGCGATAGCCAGTGCTCTCCACGCCTTCTATGTCCTTTGGAACTGCACCTGCGGTGATCAGTTCCGCCAGATTTCCAAACTGGCCATTGTGAGTCTGGCTATAGAGCACCTGGGCCAGCGAGATACGCGTCATCATGTCCTGGACGTCGCTGTGGTGGGCGTTGATGCGGGCTTCAAAAAAGAACTTCTTGCCCGCCTTTTTGACCATCTCGAGGCTTTCTTTGTCGCCGACAACCCACGCATTCCCCGCCTTCATCAGCACGGCGGATTCAATCTTTTCCTTGCCCTCGGCATCGAGCACTTTCACAAATACCGTAGCCGAGTCGCCACTGATCTGCTCGCCGCTGACGTCTATCGCGGCGGGCAGTTTCTCCGCGATCGCCTGCGCCATCTTGTCGAAATCAGGGCGCAAGTCATCAAACTCCTGCGACGAGAGCCCCTCCATCGCAGGCTGGTAAATCGACATCGCAAACGCCTCGCGATACTTCTTCTCTCGCATCAACGTGTAGAACACTCGGGTAGTTTCGGTAGGCGTGCGCGACGGGTTTTGCGCGACTGCCGTCGTCCAGGCGCCTAATGCGGCAACGACAATCGCGCAGAGTAATGAACTTCTAGTCACCATGTACCACTTATACCACTTATCCCGGCTCTCAATACGTACGTTTGCTCCGCGGCGCCAAAAGCAACTCGCGGCCCACGAGGTAAAGAATAACCACCAGCACCAGGAACGGCACCATCGAAAGCAGATCGGCCCACGGTCCGTTGAAGAACGGATTGTGAGCTCTGGCCCAGTGTTCAACGGTATCGCTGCGCTCTTTCCAAACCCCCGCGAAGAACGCGATAAACACCGCCGCCAGCGCGCCTCCGGCGATGTAACCGGACGCCATTAGCACACCTGGACTCTTGTCTGTCTCGGCCACAAACTCTTCTTCCGTAAGTTTTTTGTCGCGGAACTTCACGCGCAGGTACTTGTCAACGAGCCAACGAACCATGCCGCCGATGAAGATCGGACTCGACGATGACAGCGGGAGGTAAACTCCGACCGCAAAAGCCAGCGACGGAATTCCCGACATCTCGAGCACGATGGCGATCATGACGCCCAGCAACACGAGTCCCCACGGCAGTTGCTGGTTGAGAATGCCCTTGATGATGTAGGACATCAGGGTCGCTTTGGGTGCATCGTACTTGGTGACGGAAGAGCCATCGGGCGTCGTACGATGAGTGCCGTTGATACCGGGATCTACGTAGTAAACCGGCACGCCTTGTTCGTCGACGAGGTATTTCCCCGGAGGTCCGTCTTTTTCCGCAATCTTGTGCCAGGTCCGGTAACTCTTCGTGTCCGGAACGACGAGTCCGCCTTTGGGTTGTTCAGCTGCACCAAGCTGCGACATGTCGGCCCGCAGAGTCGCCGGAAAGTTGCGCTCGACTTTGTGAACGACGCGACCGGTATCGTCGACGAGGTATTCGCCGGGTTCGAGTCCGGCAACTACATTCGCGCCCGCTTCGTTCTTGAGCAGACGGAAGTTTCCGCCACCCGCAGGAAGCGAAGTCTCGGTAAATTGAGGCAGAGCTGCGACAGACGCGGCGTTAACAGTCGGAGCTTCTTTCACTGCCTTGAAACTGGTCTGCGGTACGTAGACCGTGCTCTGGTCGTTCAACCGGAGCAGGATTGGTCCGAGGATCAAAGCAGATGCGAGTGCGCCGACAAGAATCGCGATCTGTTGATACTTCGGCGTCGCGCCGACGAGAAACCCGGTCTTCAGATCCTGCGACGTCGTGCCGCCATTCGAAGCAGCGATACAAACAATGCCGCCAATCGAAAGTGCCGTGACGTAGTAACTCGGTCCGCTCCAACCGACGATCAAAAAGATCAAGCAGGTCAGCAACAGGGTCGCCACTGTCATTCCCGAAATCGGATTGGACGACGAACCAATCTCACCGGTCAGACGTGAAGACACCGTCACGAACAGGAAACCGAACGCGACGATCAGAATCGCGCCGAGCAGGTTGAATTGGAGGTGGAGTTGCGGCAGCAGCATGATCATCGCGAGCAGCGCAAACACGCCACCGACGACGATCTTCATCGATAGATCCTGATCCGTGCGCGGCACGTTCGCTGCTGCGGCCTGGCCGCCGCGCAAGTCGCTGAGTCCGCCTTTCAATCCATGCCAAATCGTCGGCAGCGAACGAAACAGGCTGATGATTCCGCCTGCGGCGACTGCACCGGCGCCGATGTAAAGCACGTAAGCACCGCGAATCGCGTCGGGTTCCATCTCGCTGATGGGAACAGTACCGGGAGGCAGCGCCGTCGTCATTCCTTCGCCGAAGAACTTAATCGCCGGGATCAGGACCAGGTACGCAAGCACGCCGCCCGCACACATGATCGACGCGATGCGCGGGCCTATGATGTAACCCACACCTAACAACGCCGGCGAAATCTCCGCCGACAGCGAACCTGCTTTGAACGGCGCACCGAACACTCGACTCGGAACGTCTTTCCAGGCCTTCAACGCCGCCATTGCGACTTGATAGACGAGTCCGATTCCGAAACCCGTAAAGATCGTTTTCGCGCCTGAAGTAGCTTCGTCAGATTCGGCAGCGCGCGCCTTGTAAACCGGATCGGCTGCGGCGCGAGACTCGTCCGACGCGCCGGCTTTCAACACCTCCGCGCAAGCTGTGCCTTCCGGGTACTTGAGCAGTCCATGCTGCTGCACGATCAACGCGCGCCGCAGTGGAATCATCATCAGGATGCCGAGGAGTCCACCGAGGGTGGCGACCAGCATCACGCGCGTGAACTCGAGATCAAACCCGAGAATCATGATCGCGGGCATCGTCACGCCGACGCCGAATGCGATCGACTCTCCCGCTGAGCCCGCAGTCTGTACGATGTTGTTTTCGAGAATCGTTGCCTCGCGGATGCCGGCCTTGCCGAGCAGACGGAAGAGGCTGATGGATATCACAGCGACGGGAATGGACGCACTGACTGTCAGTCCGACTTTCAAGACCAGCCACAGCGACGAGGCGCCGAACACCATTCCCAGCAACGTCCCCACGATCAACGGGAGCACGGTCAGCTCACGAATGTTCGTGGCGGCAGGGATATACGGCCTGAACGTGGCTAGTAATGGGTTCTCATCAGTCTTTGCAGCTTTGACTCCGGCAACGTCCGGAAACTCATTCGCACCGACGCTTTCAGAAGACATCCGGTTTTGACCTCCGACAGATTTTCTAAACGAGGGAGAGCGCGGGGTTTAAAGACGCCGCTACTTTACACGGGTGGCCCGCACACGGCAAGCGGCTGTTAATCGGTGGTTTAAGCCTTCCCCGGATGCGGATTGATTAGCTAAACTGTTTCCGGTTCTGCGAGTTCCACTTCCCTTTTGAGACCGTCCGCTAGCGAGAGATCCGTTCAGAAGGAAACCATGAGATTCCTTTTTACTGACCGTGCGCTGGCGAGAAACTGATGTAAAAAGGAAATCTTAGAAATTCTTTTTCGCTGACCGTAAGCTTGCGTGAGACACATGTTGAAAGGAATTCACGAAAGTCGTTGCTGAGAACCTAATGCGCCGCACAATCGCATCGTTGTCGCTGTTCATCGCACTCCTGTCGTCCGTATCGCTGACGACCTCGCGAGTAACGTCAAATTCGGCGGGGATCCCCGCACCGGCGGACGTTTTTGGTTTCGTCCCGGGTGACGATCGCAAACTCGCGTCGTGGAACCAGGTCGTCGAGTATTTCGAGCGGCTCGATCAGGCGAGCGATCGCGTGAAGTTCGAGACGTTGGGCAGGACGTCGATGGACAAACCGTTCGTGATGGCGACGATCAGTTCGCCCACGAACCTCGCCAAACTCGACGAATACCAACAGATCCAGGAGCAGCTTGCCGATCCACGCAAACTCGGCCGGCCCGCTGTCCGCGACCGGAAAGCCGCGGAGCTTATCGCACGCGGAAAGACGATCGTCCTGATCACCTGCGGCATTCACTCAACCGAAGTCGGCTCATACCTGTCGAGCACATTGATCGCCCACCGGCTCGCGTCGTCCAACGAGCCGGAGATTCAAAACATCCTCGACAACACGATCGTCCTTCTCGTGCCGTCACTGAACCCCGACGGCGTGGACATCGTCAAAGACTGGTACGACAAAACACTGGGCACACCATACGAAGGTACCGATCCGCCGGCGCTATATCACAAGTACACTGGGCACGATAACAATCGCGACTGGTACATGTACTCGCAGGTCGAAACACAACTAACGGTCGACAAGATTCACAACGTGTGGCACCCGCAAATCGTCCACGATATTCATCAGCAGGGCGCCTTCGGCTCGCGACTGTTCTTGCCGCCTTACATGGCGCCCGTCGAACCAAACGTACCGCGACAGATCGTCGAAGGTTACACGCAGCTTGGCGAGTGGCTGGCGAGCGAGATGCGCGCCAAAGGTTTCCAGGGAATCACCAACAACTCAACATACGACGCGTGGAGTCCATCACGCGCGTATTCTCATTACCACGGCGGCGTTCGCATTCTCTCCGAAACTGCTTCGGCCAGGATCGCTTCTCCGATCACGTTGAAGTTTGAAGAGCTCCGTTCACGCGACGGATACGATCCGCAGAAGGAAAGTCTAAACTTTGGTCCACTGTGGCGTGGTGGCGAGTGGAAGTTGCGCGACATTACAAACACGATGACGAGCGTCGCGTTTCTGTTGTTGCAGCATTCAGCGGAATATCG
>DATJKO010000291.1:0-2728 GCA_035491355.1 Pyrinomonadaceae bacterium | reverse complement strand
GGCCCTTACTTTACAGAATTTTGCGCCGCTTTTGCCACCGTCATTTTTGACTCATGTCTCGCGGCCAGCAAGTTTGGCAACCATCGTTACAAGTTGACTGGCCCCGATCGGTTTCGCTATGTGCATTTGATAGCCCGCCGCCAACGCTTGCAAACGATCTTCGTCGCGCGCGTACGCACTCAAGGCGGCCGCCGGAGTTTCGCCGCCTTTGTCGCGCGGCAGCGATCTGACTTTGCCGATGAAACTGTAGCCGTCTTCTTCCGGCATCGCGATGTCGCTCAGAATCACGTCGGGTCGCCACTCGGTTACCTTCGTCAACGCTTCGCTCGCCGAGATGCACGCCTTCACTTCCGCTCCAGTACGGCCGATGACGGTGCTGATGATCTCGCGCGCTTCCGGTTCGTCGTCAACGAGCAGCACCCGCAACCCGTCGAGCGATCGCGTTTCGGAAAAAGTTGTTTCGACGCTGTTGGCGACTGGCTGCGCGCGTTCGGTAAGCAGCGGGAAAGTCGCGGAGAACGTTGCGCCTTTGCCCACGCCTTCGCTTTCGGCCGACACGGTGCCGCCGTGAAGCTCCACGAGGTGACGCACGATCGCGAGTCCGAGTCCCAGACCTCCGAAACTGCGCGTCGTCGAACTGTCTGCCTGACGGAATCGATCGAACACGCGCGGTAGAAACTCGGCGTCGATCCCCTGACCCGTGTCCTGCACCGTTACTCGTGCATGCGATCCATCCTTTTCGATGCGCACCGTTATTTTTCCGCCCTGCGGTGTGAATTTCACGGCGTTTGATAACAGGTTCCAGATGATCTGTTGCAAACGAGCGGAGTCGGCGGAGATTGCTCCCAGATCTGACTGGGCGTGATAGTCGAGCGTGATGCCCTTCGCGTCCGCCGCCGGCCGGACGACGTTGATCGCCGCTCGCGTTACCGAGGAGATGTCCAACGGGCGCACGTCGAGGTTCAACTTCCCTGACACAATGCGCGAAACGTCGAGTAGATCGTCGATGAGCTGTGCTTGCACGCGCGCGTTGCGATCGATCGCGTCGAGTCCCTGGCTCAGAACTTTTTCATCGCGCTTTGCCTCGCGCAGCACGCTGGACCAGCCGAGTAGCGACGTCAACGGTGTGCGCAGTTCGTGAGAAAGCGTTGCGAGAAACTCATCCTTGATTCGATTCGCCGCTTCCGCTTCGGCACGTGCACGTTCCGCCCGCACCAGCAAGTGACCACGCGCCTCTTCTGAACGCTGCAATTCGCTGATGTAACGAGATAATTCTTCCACGTGCAATCGCGCGGCTTCCGTTTGGGCCAGCGAAGCCTCGATGTTCTTGAGGTAGGTTTGATAGGTGAAACAGATGATCAGGATGATCGGCGCCGTGGCCACGACAGCGTAGAACCCGTACGCCTTGATCGTGATCGCGATGATTCCGGCAGCAGAGGCGCCCGCGAAGTAAGTCACCGAGGTCCAAAGATAATAGGTTCGCCACGTAGTCCAGGTCGATTCCTTGATCTTGTATGCCTTCTCAACGGCGATGAGGCTCGTGTTTGCGGCGTACTGCACGAGCGCCATCAGGCAGACCGCCCGGAAGAACTTCTCCGAGAAGCCGCCGTCGACGACAGTCACTGGCGAACCGATCGTCCAGTAAAGAATCGCGACCGTGAAGAACGTTGACGTCGCCAGGATCGCCGAGTTGAAAAGAATCGTTCGTGGACGCTTGCTGATGATCAACGTCGCCGCGACGCCTTCCAGCGCCGACACCAGAATCGCGGCGGAGCCGCCGTAGAGCAGCAACGTCAGAAACACAAACGTGTCCGCAACCGTGATGCGCCCGCTGACGCGCGGGATGGGAATCGCGATCAGCGAACTCGCGATCACCATCAAACAGAGAAAGAGAAAACTTATGTCGAGCTGGCGAAACGGCAGTGCGTACAACGCGCCGAGCACGATGACCGCACCCGCAATAACCAGCGACCACATGTAGACTTGTCCGAAGTTATGTCGGTTAACATTTACTTCTGCCGCACTCATACTTCCCCTTTTTGAATGGACCGGCCCCCAGAACGGCAAGCCGTCAAACGCATTGCGAGATAATGCGGGGTGGTAAGACAAGTCTGGCCAAACTGGCCAGTTACTAAGTTGTGCCGCGTGTGCCTTCACGAGGTTCCCACCCGGATTCAACCCGCGTGAGAACCGAAGCCTTCAGTTAGTAACCGTTTTGCTTTGCGCTACGCCGAGCCAGAGCCCGGTGAGTATGAGAGGACGTTCGCAAAGCTTTGTGCCGCCAAATTCGAGATCAATAGTCTACGCTGTCAGTCCCATCGTCCGATGACGCAGTCATCATAGTACCACCGTCGCCGTTTAGCATCGCTGACTGCGCACTTGTTACAAGGTCACCCGTAATCACACCATCTCCCGTGATCACTCCGTCGCCTGTAATTACTCCATCACCCGTGATCACTCCGTCAGCCAGCATATTCTGGAAGAGCAGATTGATCGCGAGGAACGATGTGCCGTCGCCCGTGATTACTCCGTAACTCGTAAGGATGTAGTCGCCCGTGATCACACCGTCGGAAAAGATCGACGGATCGGGAATCAGGATCCCGTCGCCGGTAATCACGCCACTGCCAAGCAGACTTCCCAGACCGTAACCGAGTTGATACTTGGTGATCAGATTTACTCCGGTGGCGTACGTCTGATTCAGAACGATGCCGCGCGACCACGTGAACGT